>CALGTT010000271.1 GCA_937901485.1 uncultured Ruminococcus sp. | reverse complement strand
CCGACCGTGATCCGTCCGAAAAGAAGAAAGGATGGCGCCGCCGTGATTAAGCATTTGATTTTTGATTTTGACGGAACGATCTCCGACAGCTATCCGCATTTTATGCAGTATTTCAAGGAACGCGAGATCACCCATATCGCCGTTTACGGGGAAAATGCCGTATATCAGGCAGTCAGCCAGTGGCTTTCCGAGGCAGGTGTCCGCGTGGATTATATTGTGGAGGATGCAAACCGCAGCAAGCAAAACGAGATCAGAGTCGTGCCGCGCAAATCTCCCTCGTATCCTGAAACGCGCATGTTCCTGATCGCGGATCTTTACAATGCTGCTTCCATCAAAAACAAGCTGCGCAACCTGACGAATGTGCCGCACTACACAGTGCAGGATCTTGTAGATGGTACCTATCGGGGATAGTTCCCCTGCAATTCATAGAAAGGAAAGAAAAACTATGGAAAACCGGATCAAAATATCCGTTGTTGTGCCCGTCTGCAATGTGGCTGCCTACCTGCCGGAATGTCTGGACAGCCTGATTGGACAGACAATGAAAGAGATCGAGATCATCTGTGTCAATGACGGCTCAACGGATAATTCTCTGGAGATCCTGCGGGAATATGAAAAGAAGGATCCCCGTATCATTGTCATCGACAAACCCAATTCCGGCTACGGTCATACCATGAATGTTGGTATGGATGCGGCAAAGGGAGAATATTTCTCCATTGTCGAATCCGATGACTTCATCCTTGCGGATATGTACGAAACTCTGTACAAAACTGCTAAGGAGCATGAGCTGGATTTCGTCAAGGCGGATTTCTACCGCTTCTATAACCAGAACCGCACGATGCTGCAAAGCTACAATTCCATCACCCTGGGCAATCAGGAGGCATATAACAAGGTGCTCGATCCTGCGGCAAATCCGGAGGTCTACCGCTTTACAGTCAACAACTGGAGCGGTATCTACAGCATGGATTTCCTCAACCGCAACGGCATCCGCCACAACGAAACCCCCGGCGCGTCCTATCAGGACAACGGCTTCTGGGTGCGTGTGTTCAGCTGCGCCAAGCGCATCATGTTCGTCAACCGTCCCTTTTATATGTACCGCGGCGACAACCCCGGTTCGTCCATCAACAACAAGGGCAAGGCAATGGCGATCGTGACTGAGTACCAGCTCACAGAAGAAAATTTCCTGAACAAGGATCCGGAGCTGCGCAAAAAGTTCATCTCCGTGTTCCGCTTCAAGCAGTTCGGCAGCTACTATTTCACGTTCCGCCGCATTGCACCGGAGCTGAAGCGCGAATTTCTCGACCAGTTCGTCAAGGATTTCCGCGCTGCACATAAGGCAGGTGAGCTTGACTTTGCACTGTTTGATGACAAGCAGCGTGCACGTCTGGAGCTGATCCTCAATGATCCGGAACGCTTCTATGCCGAAAATAAGGACGACCAGTTCGTTCCCGTCACACCCTCCGCGGAGATCACCGATCACCCGAAGGTGTCCATCATCGTGCCGGCATACAATACTGCCCCCTACCTGCGCAAGTGCTTTGACAGCATCATGAGCCAGAACATCTATGACTTTGAGGTCATTGCCATGAACGACGGCTCAACGGACAATACGCTGGAGCTTTTGCGCGAATATGAGGCGCGTGACAAGCGTTACCGCGTCTTTACGCAGGAAAATCAGGGCGCAGGTCCGGCAAGAAACAACGCCATGCGCCATGCGCGGGGCAAGTACATCTGCTTCATGGATCCCGATGACTGGTATCCGCGCCACAACACACTGAAAATGCTCTACGAGAAGGCAGAGGCGCACAATGTCAAGATCTGCGGCGGTTCGTTCTCGAACGTCGATCAGGAAGGCGTGATGCATACCGAATTCGGCGGAACGCTCAAGGATTATACCTTCCATAAGGAGGGACTTGTGAAGTATGCGGATTATCAGTTCGACTACGGCTACCACCGTTTCCTCTACGACCGCGAAATGCTCCAGTCAAACCATATCGAATTTCCGCCCCTGATCCGTTTTCAGGATCCGCCGTTCTTTGTTCGCGCCATGCACGCGGCAGGTACATTCTATGCAGTCAAGCAGGTGACCTATTGCTACCGCTGGAGCGAATCAAAGCAGCTTGGCGAAGTGCAGGTCGAGGCACTCATTGACGGTCTGACCGATGATATGCGCTTTTCCGCTGAGCACGGCTATGCAAAGCTCCATGAGCTGAGTGTGCGCCGTCTGGATCTGCTGTTTCGCGCACAGATCGAACCGTTCTGCAATATGGAGCACCCGCGCATCCTCGAAAAGCTCCTGAATGCGCAGAATGCTGTCGATCAGGAGCTTCTCCAGAAGGGGAGCACCGATGTGCATTATCCCGAACCGTTCGTCCTGCATCTTTTGCAGAATACCGTCAGCGGCGAGCAGTCCATCCTTCTGCATCTGCTGCGCACACGCTCCGAGGCGGAGCAGAAAAAACAGGAGGCAGAAGCTCTCCTTGCACAGGCACAGGAAGCCGCCGAGCATGTCAAGCTTGGCTACTATAAATCGGTTTACCGCGAAAAACAGCCGGTGATGCACCCGAAGGTGTCCGTCATCATTCCCGTCTGCAACAAGGCAGCCTATCTTATGGAATGTCTGGAAAGTGTGTCCGGACAGAGCCTTTCCGAGCTGGAGATCATTGCCGTCAATGATGGTTCTACCGATGATTCCCTCCCGCTGCTCACCGATCACTGGCGTACAGATCCTCGTCTGAAGATCATTAACCAGAAAAACCGCGGCGTGGGTGCGGCAAGAAATGCCGGCATCGCGCACGCAAAGGGCGAATATATCGCGTTCATGGATCCGGATGATCTCTACCCCGACCATGACACCCTGCGCCAGATGTACATTGCTGCATCCGCGAACAAGGCGGATATCTGCGGCGGCAGCTTCATGATGAATGAAAACGGCATGATACAGGAGGAATTCGAGGGCATCTACGAGAAGTACACCTTCGAAAAAGCAGGCTTTGTGCACTATCAGGACTACCAGTTCGATTACGGCTTCCACCGTTTCCTCTACCGCAGAGAATTCCTCTCTGCGAATGCTTTGAAATTTCCGGATTACAGACGGTTTCAGGATCCGCCGTTCTTTGTGCAGGCAATGCACACAGCCGGCAGATTCTACGCACTGCCCATGCAGACCTATGCCTATCGTGCCTGCTACCAGCCCGTTGGCTGGACGGCAGAAAAGGTGATCGGACTGCTGTCCGGTCTGCGTGATAACCTGAAGTTCTCCGCCGAGCATGGCTATCGGCAACTCCATCAAATCACAGCGGAGCGTCTGCTCAAGGAGTTCACCCCCGTTGCGGTGCAGTCCGTGCGTGAGGGCAACCGCGAGATCCTCGCATATTATCTCACTGCCTGCGGCTGTCTGGATCTGACACAGCTCCGTAATGCCGACTTTGAACTGGAGGCTGTCATTTCTGCGATCGACCGGATGTACTATGTCCATGCGCATACTGCCGCTGCACCGGTATCCGCTGCGGGCGGCAAGACCTTTGATGCACTGCTGAAGCAGAAAGACCAGCAGATCGCCGATCTCACGCGTGAGCGCGATGATGCACGCAATGAGCGTGATATGTACATTGCATCCCTCGATGCGACCAGAGCCGCGTTCTCCCACCGTCTGGGTATGGCACTGACTGCTCCCATACGCAAGGTGAAGCAGCTGTTCCGCCGCGGCTGATGCCGCGCATTCTCTCCATAAGGAGGTTTTCATGATCAATTCCATTGCCAATGTAACCAAGCTGCGCTGCACCGGATGCAGTTCATGCAGCAATCTCTGTCCGGTCGGCGCGATCACCATGCAGCCGGACAGCGAGGGCTTTCCCTATCCCGTGGTGGACAGCGCGAAATGCACGAACTGCGGCGCGTGCCGCAAGGTCTGCGCTTCCTGTGAAAATGCCGCAAGCGGCAATACAGAAGATCCCCTGTGCTATGCGATGATGGCAGAGAATACCATCCGCGAGGACAGTTCCTCCGGCGGCATGTTCGGGCTGATGGCACAGCATGTGCTCGATCAGGGCGGTGCTGTGGTCGGCTGTGCGTATTCCGATGCGCTCGAAGCGGAGCACATCCTCATCACCGATGCTGCCGACCTCCCGAAGCTGCGCCATTCCAAGTACACCCAGAGCCGCATGGGGGATATCTACAGGCAGACCAAGCAATTCCTGACAGAACAGCCCGACAAGCCGCTTCTGTTCACGGGCTGCCCCTGCCATATCGCAGGACTGCGGCTGTATCTGAACAAGGAACATCCCAATCTGATCCTTGCAGACCTCATCTGTCACGGCATTGCATCTCCGGCAGTGTTCGCAAAATACCTCGATGAGCTGTCCGCCCTGAAGGGCAGCCGCGTGACGGAGCTGACCTTCCGTGATAAGAAGGTGTTCGGCTGGACAACTGCCATTTCCGCAAAGCTGGAAAACGGCAGGGAATACCACCGCGGCGATGCCGATCCTTATCTGAAAGCGTATTTGAAAAATCTCATGATCCGCCCCTCCTGCACGGGCTGTCAGTTCACAGTCAGATCCCGTCAGGGTGATATCACCATCGGCGATTTCTGGGGCATTTCCAAGCTGGATCAGTACATGAATGACACAAGGGGCACATCACTCGTGCTGGTAAATAATGCAAAGGGCGAAAAGCTCCTCGGCGAAGTCTTTGACAAATGCCGCAAGATCAAGCGTATGCCCCTGCAGGCAGCACTCGAAAAGCAGGCGCACCTGCACCGTCCGGCAGCGGCACACCCGCGCAGGGACGAGTTCTTCCGCCTGCTGCAAAAGCATACCATTGAGGAGGCAGAAGAAATGGCACTTGACGGACGCTATGACATCGGTCTGATCGGTGCATGGTACTTCCCGAACTACGGCACGACACTGACCTATTATGCCCTCCATACGGTACTGGAGGAGCTGGGATACAGCGTTCTGATGATCGACAAGCCGAAGATCAAGGAAAATGACATCGAACGCCGCGACAACTACGCGCGCAGCTTTGCAAGACGGCATGGCTATGCAGTCAGCGAGGTGTTCGATATTACCGATACCATGCAGCTCAATGACCTTTGCAATACCTTCATGCTCGGCTCGGATCAGATGTGGACATGGACGCGCTGCGAGCAGTTCGGAACTTACTATTTCCTTGATTTTGCAAGGGATGACAAGAAAAAGATCGTATATGCAGGCTCTTTCGGCAAGGATGATTTCTTTGCACCGGAGGAGGGGAGAGCCAAGTGTGCATTCCATGCCGGCAGGATCGACGCAGTGTCCCTGCGTGAGGATCAGGGTGTGGAGGTCGCAAAGAAACGCTTCGGCATTGACGCGGAATTCGTACTCGATCCCATTTTCCTCTGCGACCGCAAGCACTATGAGGCACTTGCGGACGCATCCGGCAGAAAGCTGCCGCAGAAGCCCTACCTGATGACCTACATCCTCGATCCGACCGAGGGCAAGCGCAATGCCATCCAGAAAACCGCCGACCTGCTCGGTCTGGAGATGGTCAACACCCTCAACGGCGTGCCGTGGATGCACAAGGACAATGCCCAGAAGCTCGGACTGCCCAACATTCAGGACGATGTGACGCTCGAAGACATGATGCAGTATTACCGCAATGCGGATTTCATCGTGACCGACTCCTTCCACGGCTCGTGCTTTGCGATCCTGTTCCGCAAGCCCTTTATCTGCATCGCCAACCAGCAGCGCGGTATTCCGCGTTTCCATTCGCTGTTCGGACTGCTCGGACTGATGGATCGTCTGGTCTACCGTCCGGGTGAGATCATCAATGCGCCGGAGGCATTCTTCCGCCCGCAGATCGACTATGACCGCGTGTATGAGATCATCGGACAGGAAAGCGCACGCAGTCTGGCATGGCTGAAACATGCCCTCGAAGCTGAAAAATCTGCCCAGCCATCCGCCTATGACATTCTCATGCGTCAGGTCAAGGAGCTGGAGAAGGAAGTGCGGACACTGCGCACATTACAGAATGAAGACAATAAAAATACAGAGGATTGATTCCAAAAAGGAGGATCATTATGAAAAAAGCATTGGTCGTCGGCGGCGGCAACGGCATCGGACTTGCCGTTGTCCATGAGCTGCTTGCACAGGGATATGATATGGTCAGTGTTGTGGACCGTGACGGTTCGCATCTGCCTGAAACAGAAAAGGTCAGCTTTACAAAATTCGACCTTCGCAGCAGGGATTTTTCTGTTTTTGATGCCTACGAGGATATCAATGCCCTCTACATCACTGCCGGCTTTGGCAGACTTGCTTTCTTTGAGGAGCTGAAGGAGGCGGAGATCATCAACAATCTGCGTGTCAATGCAGAGGCAGTCATCCGCATCCTGCACCGTTTCTATCACAAGCTTCTGGCAGGTGAGCCGTTCTACTGCGGCGTGATGGGCAGCATTGTCGGTATTGTCAATTCTCCGCTGTTCTCCGCTTACAGTGCGTCCAAGGCAGCAATCTGCAGCTGTATGGATGCCCTGAATACCGAGCTTGCCTACCACGGCAGTGAGAACCGCATCCTGAATGCATCCCCCGGCAACATCAAGGGCACATGCTTTGACGGTGCGGCACAGACCGATCTTTCCGCAGTACAGGCGTTTGCCGCAGAATTCATCCGCCGTTCGGAAAACCGTGAGCTGCTCTACATCCCGTCCTATGACGAGGTCTATGCGGATGTGATCCGCCGCAGCCGCGAGGATGTGCAGGCATTCGGTCTGAGCAGCATTGAGTACAAGCAGAAGAGCGGCAGACTCGACACACCCACCAAGCCCCAGCTCAAGGTCGGCTATCTCAGCGGTACATTCGACCTGTTCCATGTCGGACATCTGAATCTGCTCAAGAGAGCAAAGCAGTACTGCGACTATCTGGTGGTCGGCGTTCATGCGGATGCCTCCCACAAGGGCAAGAAGGTGTATATTCCGCTGGAGGAGCGTAAGGCGATCGTGGAAAGCATCAGCTATGTCGATCAGGTCATTGACTCCTGCAAGGAGGACGTGGATGTCTACAAAAATGGCATCGTGAAGTATGATTTCCTGTTCGTTGGTTCAGACTATGAAGGTACGCCGCGTTTCAAGTCCTATGAGGAATATTTCTCTGATAAGGGCGTTAAGATCGTGTACTTCCCGTATACACAGGGAAGAAGCAGCACACAGCTGAGAGAGGAGATTGCGAATGACAAATAATAAAAAGCGAATGAATGTTATGGTCATTTTGGATGACAAGTACGCAGATTATCTGGAATCCATGCTGGTCGGACTGTACGAAAATAATCCCGATTACGATATCCATGTACATTGTGTCTACAATGTCATGACCGAGAAGGTGCAGAACCAGCTTCTTGCAGATGCGCAGGAAGCCGGCTGGAATCTGACCTTTGACTATGGCGATGTGGATATTTTTGAGGGACTCAAGGCAAATCCGCGATTCCCTTCCTACCTCTACTACAAGCTGATCCCTCACAAGATTATGCCGGAGGATATGGAGCGCGTTATGTTCCTTGATATCGACCTTGCCATTACCGGCAGTCTTGCGGAGATCTACGAGGCAGATCTTTCCGAAAAGCCCCTTGCAGCCGTTTACGATGTCAATTCCTTCCTGCGCTATTGCGAGGGACAGCAGGTTTCCTATGTCAACTCCGGTATCGTTGTCTATAATCTCAACAAGTTCCGCGAGGAGCAGGTGGATGTGGAAAAATACAAGGCAACGCTCAATGGCAGACCGCAGCGTCTGTACGAGGAGGAGCTGCTCAACGGTCTGTTCCGCAACCGCATCAACCATTTCATGCCGTTCGATTACAACTATAATGTGGGCTTCCGCAAGTTCTACGAGGAATATGCCCAGCAGAAGGGTGTTCCGGTGCGCCGCATCGTGATCCACTACATGGGCTACAAGAACGATTCCCCCGTGGAAAAGCCTTGGTCGGCTTATTATGAGGTCGAGCAGGGCATGTGTGACTGGGACGAGGAGCTGCTCGCCCTGTATAAAGTATGGTGGGACTATGCCAAGAAAGCTCCCAACTATCACCGACTGGTGCGCAAGATCAAGGATCAGAAGCTGACGCAGGTGCTCAAATCGCCCATCGCAACCTCCGATCTGCTGCGTTATGAGACACTGCTTGTCCCGATGCTGCATGACATTTCTGAAAATGCGTCCATGAATGACTATACAAAGGCTGGCTGTTACCGTTGTGTTCGTGGTGCAGTAAAGGCAACACTTACCGATCTTCCCGAATCCTTCACAGAAACAGTGGGATTCCGTCTGACAGTCAAGTATATTGCGGCAAATGATACGGAGTATCATAATAATGCATGCTTCCAGATTCTCGAACCGAATCTGGCTGGATGTCCCGTATATCGCCGTTATTGCAGCGGCGGCAAGGACATGAAGTGGAGCGAATGGTACCGTCTGGCAACGGACAAGGATCTTAAAGCACTCGGACAGTCCGATACTGCACAGCCTGAGCAGATCACCCAGCTCACCGAACAGATCACCCAGCTTACCGAACAGCTCGAAACCATGAAGAATGAAATGGAAGCACAGAAAAAGCTGGTCGAATCTCTTACCAAAATTGTATTGAGCTGATTATTTTCCCCGGACCGTACCGGTTCGGGGATTTTTGTGCGGTGTTGCCTTGTATAAAAAAGAAGCTCCCCCGATCACGGGGGAGCTTTGTTCTGTGCAGTTGTCGCTTATACGCCGCATTCTCTGCGGATGATGTCCACAGCTGCCTTTGCGGATGTGCCCTTTTCGAATGCACCCTCACGCTCATGATGCAGCTTGACCTTTTCGTTGTATTCCTTCTCGTCAAAGTTCAGAATGCAGTCAACGAGCTGCTTGGTGTTGGTCGTGATCGGATACGGCCACTTGTGCAGCGGCAGTGCAAATCCACGGTCATCGTAGAGATATTCGTTCAGATCACTTGCAAACACGATTGCCGGTCTTCCGGTAAAGGTGAAGTCCCACAGGCAGGAGGAGTAGTCGGATACCAGAATATCCGCTGCACACATCAGCTCCTGCATATCCTCATAGCGGGAAACATCAATGGAGTCGGTCTTGGGATTGTTTTTCACAAAGTAGTGACCACGGTAGAGCACCACCCACTCACCGCCAAAACGCTTGGACAGTGCAGCCTTGAAGCGGCGGAAGTCAAACAGGAACTCACCGATCTTCATGCCGCGGCGGAATGTCGGTGCGTACAGTGCGATCTTCTTGCCGTCCGGCACACCGCATTCCTTGCGGACCTTCTTGACGATCTCGCTGTAATCTGTGAAGAATACGTCATTTCTTGCCATACCCGTCGGAATGAATACCTTCTTGTCATAGTTGAAGGACTCGGAAGTATTGTCCGTGAAGAACTGGCTGCCGGACAGATAATAGTCAGGCTGCGGATTCTCCATCAGATATACCTGCATTTCCTCAGGTGTACGGGGAGCAAGAGAGTTCGGACCAATGGTCTTGTAGTTCATGGACGCGTGCCATGTGTTGATGTAGATCTGTCCCTTGCGCTTGCTGAAATGCGCCGGCTGGTTGTCGTTGGTGATCAGCACCTTTGCGGACATGTGGTATGCCAGATGCTCCTCAGAGCCTGCCTCTACCACCGGAATGCCCATCTTGCGGATGGAATCGCAGGTTTCAGGATAATCAGAAGCCCAGATGATATCCAGCTTGTTGCCCACCTGCTTGCGCAGTTCGAGCAGGATGTATTTCAGGTTGCAAGTCACACCGCGGCGGTTGGTCAGATAGAATACGACGCGGTTATTCTTGATGCTTGCCTTGATCTTCTTCTGTCTTCTCAGCTCTGCCTCGATCTCTTCGAGCTTTGCCTTGCCCTTTTCGACACGCGCCTTTGAGAAGTGTGCGGTCTTTTCCCACCATTCCAGCGGAATGGGCGGTGCTTCCTCAACAGGAGTAAAGAGATACTTCTCCCAGAATTCAACACTCAGCAGCTCCTCGTAACGTTCGTCATATTCCTCGCGTACACGATCAAAGTTTTCCACGATGTTCTGACGCGTCAGCTCAAAATGCTTGAGTACGTCGTCACGCTCGTTCTCACTTCTCGGTACACAGTAGCCGGTGTTGGATGCTTCATCATAATACAGTACACGCTTTGCACCGCAGATCATACCCGGATGCGGGAAGTTCAGAGGCGCGATGACCAGATCCTTGGTCGCCGGCTTGTCCCAGCCGTTGTGGGAAGCAACACGCTTCTTTTCCTGATCCTTGGTTTCCTTGAACTTCAGTGTGCCCTCGTACAGACCATGTGTGAAATTATAGCTGAGCTGTTCTACGGGCTTTTTCTGATAAGTACGGCGGCGCATGGTGATGGTATTCAGCAGCTCGCCGTCCTGTGCCTTCAGCCAGTCGATGCCCTTGAGGAAGTCATCAATACCCTGCAGCTTCAGGTGCGCTTCCTTGTAGCGGTACAGTTCGATGTCCTCCTGGATCTTCTTCTTGAAATCACCATCATAGTATTTGAGCATCTGCTCTGCGTCAAAATTCGGGCGGTGTCTGGAGTCAATGATGAACTCGTTTCTGTAGTAATAGTAATCCAGATACGGCACACGCTTTGCCTCGAACGCTTCGTGCCATACACAGATACCGTTGATATTGATGAAATGTCTGCCGTTTCTCAGACCGTATTCAATGTCATCACGCTTGATGAAGATCGGCAGCGGCAGGTTGTTGCTCTGTACTACCGCGATCGGCATACAGCAGTACCACCATCCGAAGTAGTTAAGCGTATCTTCCTTCTCATTCTTCAGGATCCACATGATGCGGCGCAGGTCATACTTGTACTTAACCGGACGGGAGCCTGTGGTGTACCAGATATCGCCGGATTCGCTCTGCATCCATTCCATGTCCAGACGCAGCATTGCACCGCCGATGAACGCATCACTGTAGTCAGCCTTCAGCAGGCGCAGGAATGCGTAGTTTCTTTCCAGTACATGGGGATCCAGACGGATGTCGTCATCCATCATGATGATGTGGGTGTAGCCCTTCTTGTCCTTGACCTTGTAGATCTCATACATGCTTCTGCCAAAGCCGCCGGCACCGCCGAGGTTCTTGTTCGGGAATACATGTACATGCTCCGTGCTCAGTGCCTCATGGTCAAGCGTCTTGCCGTTGTCGGAAACATAGAGATCAAGCTTACCGTACAGGGGGCTTTCCGGATTACGGATGATGTGCTTCTGGAGCTTCTCGATATTGGCAACCACGAATTCCTCACGGCGGAAGGTGCAGATATCAATGGCAAACTTGACAGGGTTGAGATCATCCATCTGGTCAGCAACCTCTGTGTAGTAGAAACCGCTGTAGAATACACTGTTCTTTTCAAGCGCGGTGATCTCCACATACAGCAGACCATCGTTGAAATCCTCCATCGGGATCTCAAAAGCACGACGCTTCTTCTCAGGCTCCTCCACCATGTAGGTGCGCAGGGGCGTTACAGTCTGCTCACCAGCCATACGGCTGACATGCTTGACAACGATCTTGACCTTACCCTGCAGCACCAGCTTGATGCCGAGATTGGAAAGGTTGGTGTACTTTCTCCACTTTGCGATGGAAAATGCATTGAAGTATGTATCAAACTTGAGCAGTGCATTTGCCTTTTTGAATACAATGGCAGTTTCCGGTGCTGCAGGCTTTTCTTCCTCAGCTGTTTCTGCACTTTCAGCATCCTCTGCATTTTCAGTATTCTCTGCGTTTTCAGCATCTTCTGCATTTTCAGCATCCTCTGCATTTTCAGCAGTTTCTGCCTCCGCAGTTTCCTGCTCCTCGGCAGCCAGTGCTGTTTCCGCATATTCCTCAGCAGCGAGCGTATCCTCAGCGAGTGTGGCAGCGTCCACCTTGAATTTCTTCAGAAAAGCATCTGCATCGAATGCAACACCGGCATTCAGAGCCAGATGCTCTGCCTCTGCGCAGGCGAGCTGGGCATGTTCCAGACGCAGCTCCTCCAGCTTTTCCTTGCGCAGCGCATTAAGTTTTGCAAGGCGAGCCTTTTCAAGGGCAGCGCGTTCCGCTTCTTCCTGTTTCGCCTGTTCATCAGCCAGATACTGTGCCACATCCTCGTGCTGCATACAGTGATCCTTGGCATAGCGGAAATACAACTCCTTCTCCTGACAGATATCCTTAGAAGGGAACAAAATTTCCTGTAGTAACATTTCGAACCTCCAATAAATTGTGTCTGCGAAATGCGTGCTGCATTTCTGACAATATTCTTGCAATACATACTAAAATAGACACGTTTACATTCATTTTATCACGCAGTTATGGTTTTGTCAAGGGTTCATTCGTAACCTTTTTGTGAATCTTAGGCATAGCACAAAAAACGGTATTATTAATATGTAGGATTTGTATAGTCTGCCAAGATTGTTTGGTTGACAAGCGGGGGAATGTGTGGTATAATTAAGACATGTATATGCATTTTCATCTGCATAAACGGGTGAAAAAATCGAACTGATGTACAGAAAGGAATTTGTATGAATCAGGTTTTAGAGAATATGCGACAGTGCTATGGCTGTACCGCATGTGCAGCGATCTGTCCGAAGAATGCAATTACAATGGCGCAGAATACAGAGGGCTTTCTGTATCCGGTCATTAATGACGAGCTTTGCGTGGACTGCGGCTTCTGCCAGAGGGTATGTCCCGCATTGAATAATACATATGATAATCTTGCAAAGCCTGTCGGTATGGCAGCGGCAGCGAATGATGAGATCCGCAGTGTCAGCTCCTCCGGCGGTATTTTTCCGCTGTATGCACAGTATGTGCTCAAGCGTGGCGGTGCAGTCTGCGGCGCGGCGTATGACGAGAATTGGAACGTCAAGCATATCATCATTGAGGATGCCAAGGACATCCGCCGTCTGCAGGGTTCGAAGTATGTCCAGAGTGAAATGGGCACATGCTATTTCCAGATCAAAAAGCTGCTCGAAGCTGACCGCTATGTCCTGTTCACCGGTACACCCTGTCAGGTTGCCGGTCTGAAGGGCTATCTGCGTCAGGATTATGAAAAGCTCCTCACCATTGACTTGATCTGTCATGGTGTGCCCTCACCGAAGGCATTCCGTCTGTTCCTGAAGCAGGTGGCTGGCAAGCGCGAGATTGCAGGCATCAATTTCCGTCATAAAATTGACGGGAAATGGGGCGGCAATGATCTTTCCATCACTTACAAGGACGGTACGGTGGAGATCCACGACAAGAATTCCACCTACTACCACTCTTTCCTGATGAATTATTCTCTGCGCAATTCCTGTCAGGACTGCCAGTTCTCCAGAATGCCCCGTCAGGGTGATGTATCCCTCGGCGATTTCTGGGGCTACAGAAGCTACAATAAGGAACTGAGCGACGGCAAGGGACTTTCTGTTATGCTCGTCAACAATGACAAGGGCATGGCAGTGACAAGGGAGATCGACGCAGAAACCAAGTTCATTCTCGATGACAACGTGCCTACTGCGGATATCGGACGCTTCAATCCCCATATCTACATCAAGCCTGTATTCCATCACGGCAGGGAGAATTTCTATCCGGCACTGTACGAAACCAAGAATTTCCCTGAAGCGGAGAAGCGTTCCAACACACACAGAAAGGACATCGGCATCCTCTCCTTCTACTATGCCAACAACTACGGCGCGGCTCTGACAGCCTATGCACTGTACAAGGCTGTGGAGGATCTGGGCTATCAGCCGACCATGATCGACGTACCCTATGGCGTGTTCATGAACCGTTTTGACATCACCAGGGACAACGAATGGTTCTCCCGCAAGTTCATCAATGATAACTGCCGTGTAACCGGCAAGCTGAATTCCGCAGAGGCGATCACCAACCTGAACAAGCAGTTTGACTGCTTCCTCGTTGGCTCTGACCAGCTCTGGAGAAAGACGCTGATCGGTTCAACAAGCTCTTTCTATTTCCTCGATTTTGCAGAGGATTCCAAGAAAAAGATTGCCTATGCCACTTCTACCGGCGGTGATGATTTTATGGGCTCGCCGCTGGATAAGGAAGAACAGGCACATCTCGTGCGCCGTTTTGATGCCGTTTCCATCCGTGAGGAAAATACGGTGGAACTGCTTGCGGATAAGTACAACATCGTTTCCGAGCATGTGCTCGATCCGGTATTTGTCTGTGACAAGACTGTTTATGAGCAGTGTGCCGATGAATCCAAGCTCACAGAAAAGGGCTATGTATTTGCCTACCTGATCTTCAACAAGGAAGAAAACCGCAAGGCTGTCCAGAAGGTAGCGGACAAGCTCGGCAAGAAGGCAATTATCGTAGTCTGCAACAACAAGTACACCGTCAGCGACTGGCTGTACCTGATCAAAAATGCAGCCTTTGTTGTGACGGATTCCTACCATGCATTCTGCTTCTCGATGCTTCTGAAAACGCCGTTCATGGTGCTTCGTTCCGGTTTTGCCGGCGGCAGATTTGAGTCGATGACCAGAATGATCGGCTATGCAGAGCGTTTCACGACTGTTGAGAAGATCGAGGAGGCAATGCATGTACTGCATGAGCCTGTGGATTTTGAGATGATCTACCACAAGCTGCAGCCCTCCATCGACCACAGCAGAGAATGGCTGAAAACGGCACTGGCAGCGGAGAAGAATGACCGCAGTGCACAGCAGATGGTCAACCGCCGTCTGCTCAGCATGGAAAAGCGGCTGCTTGCTCTTGAAAAGAATGCGCAGACAAAGGAAACATTCTGCACGCCGGCAGGCTACGAGCAGATCGGCAAGAAGCTTGCCACACTGCTGAATCTGAATGATTACTTCGACTACCTGTCCTCCATCCGTTCCAAGGTCACCATTCTGGTTTCTGCAAAGGACGATGCTTCCAGACAGTGGAAGCGTTTCAAGGCAAGGACAAAACTGAACATGAATGCAGATCTGTTCTCCATCTTCCGCGGCAGCTATGTGTCCGTCATTGATGCAAGAGAGCATGTTTACTACGATGCTGCTCAGAAGCCGAAGATCACATACACCTACGAAAATGGCACGGGTGACAAGATCTATGTGGAAAGTCAGGGCTATGTCAACGCAAACAACAAGGGAAGCTCTGTGATCAGGATCAATGATGGCGAGAATCTTTCTCTGGGTCTGCGCGGTCTGAACATCATAGTTCTGGCAAATGATACGCTTAACGTGATTGATTCTGTGAATTGTGATACCTGCGAGGATATCCATCTGCGGATCAGGAGAGCATAAGAACACGGAGGAACACTATGCTGACATTGCAGAATGTACTGCTGCCGTCCGCCGGTACCTGTGAGGAAACGCTGCTTTACTACAGAACCGGCAGCAATGCGCAGCAGGGATGTGCCGTGCAGGAAAATGCACTCGCGGTCAATGCGGGCTGCACTGTTGACTTTGATACATATTTTGGCGGATTTACCATTGAAAAATGGCAGCGTTATACCCATGTGCGCAAGGTGTTCCTGACACTGCGCCTGTGCGGTGATTTCACCGTGAAGCTCCTGTGCAAGAACCGCGAGCCGGATGGTACAGTGCGTACGCTGGAGCTGCGCGAGGCACAGGCACAGTCCGCGCAGATGCAGGAATTCACCTACGAATTTCCCGAAGCATACAACGAGGGGATCTTCTGCTTCTCCCTCACAAGCCAGCGGACAGGTTCTCTGTTCGGCGGCGGCTTCTATGCCTCCCCGCTTGCAGAGGCAGAGATGCGTCCTGTGAAGATCGCTGTGGATATCTGCACCTACCGGCGCGAGGAATTTATCGCGAAGAATCTGCAAAAGCTCCGCAGCTGCTTTCTGGATAATCCCGATTCATTCCTGTATGACAAGCTGGAGATCTTTATTTCCGACAACGCCGGAACGCTTGATATTCCGGCACTTTCCACCGATAAGATCCACATTGTCAAAAACAAGAACGTCGGCGGTGCGGGCGGCTTTACCAGAGGTCTGATCGAGATCCAGAACGTCCGCGAGGAACGGGGCATCACCCATGTCCTGCTCAATGATGACGATATCGTCTATGAACCGGAAGCCATCTTCCGTACCTGCACACTGCTGACCTGCATCCGTCCGGAATTTGCGGACGCATTCATCGGTGGCGCGATGCTGCGGCTGGATATGCCCTATTTTCAGGTGGAATCCGGCGCGGTCTGGAACGGCGGACGGCTGGTTTCCCTTAAACGCGGGCTTGACCTGCGCCATGCGGAGGCTTGCCTGTACAATGAAATGGAGGAAGCACCGGAGTACAACGCGTGGTGGTTCTGCGCATTTCCCGCCGAGGTCGCATCGGAGGACAATCTCCCCATGCCCATTTTCATCCGCGGCGATGATGTGGAGTACGGTCTGCGCAATACCGAGCAGCTCATTCTCCTCAATGGCATCTGCGTCTGGCATGAGCCGTTTGAGAACAAGTACTCCTCTGCGCTGTACTACTATATATTCCGAAACCGCCTGATCGACAACGCACTGCATGATATGAATATGACCGCCGAGGAGCTGAAACGCGAGCTGTACGGCTACGTCATGAATGAGGTACGCCTGTACCGCTATAAGAATGCGCATCTGCTGCTGGAGGGAATGCGCGATTTCTTCAGGGGCACGGACTGGTTTGCACAGCAGGACGGCGAAGCGATCCACCAGCGGATCATGCAGGAGGGCTATGCCATGCAGCCGATCACAAAGCTCGGCAAGGGCATTTCCTTTGATGCGGTGCTGTTTGAAAAGTCGAAACATGCCGAACAGCCGCGGGGAATCATTCACCGCATCATTGCCAACCGCACCGTGAACGGCACTTATCTTCCGCCCAATCGGGAGTACAATGTCGTGCCCGCGGACGGCGTGCGGCAGATCACCGTTTACCGCACCAAAACGGTCCTCAACTACGATGCCGCCAGCGGCAGGGGCTTTGTCACACAGCGCGATGTGGCAGAAGCGAAGAACTGCATCCGCGCACTGCGGCAGATGTACAAACAGATCGACACGGACTACGAAAAGGCAGTGCAGGATTACAAGCAGAATGCCAGCCGTTTCTGGAAACGGAGCTTCTGGGAACAATATCTGGAGCTTACCGCTGAATAAGCGTGAGATATATGATACTAAGAAAGGAATCTGATTATGAGAACAAGCTATGATTATCTGATCGTCGGTACCGGTCTGTTCGGTGCAACCTTTGCATTCGAGGCTGCCAAGCGCGGCAAGACCTGCCTCGTGATCGACAAGCGTCCGAATGTTGCAGGCAACATCTACACCAAGAAGCTCACGGACGAGGGGCTGGAGGGTATCAGCCAGCACATCTACGGTGCGCATATTTTCCATACCCATGACAAGGCGATCTGGGACTATGTGAACCGGTTCTGCGAGTTCAACAACTACATCAACGCGCCCGTTGCCATCTATCACAATCCCGAAACTGACGAGGATGAGATGTACAACCTGCCGTTCAATATGAATACTTTCTATCAGCTGTTCGGCGCAAAGACACCTGCCGAAGCAAAAGCTGCCATCCAGAAGGAAATCGACGAGTGCGGCATCACCGGCGAGCCGAAAAACCTCGAAGAACAGGGAATGCGCCTGAGCAAGACCGTGTTTACAAAGCTGGTCAAGGAATACACTGAAAAGCAGTGGCAGCGCGACTGCAAGGATCTGCCGGCAAGCACCATCCAGCGTCTGCCGTTCCGTTTCCGTTTCGACAACAACTACTTCAACGACCGCTATCAGGGTATCCCGATCGGCGGCTATACCCAGATCGTTGAGAAGATGCTCGCGGACGAGAAGATCGACGTTCTGCTGGAAACCGACTACTTCGATTTTGTGAAGTCCACCGACATCACATTCGGCAAGACCGTATACACCGGTCAGGTTGACGCATTCTTCGGTTTCAAGCTCGGCAGACTCAACTGGAGAACTGTGTATTTCGAGGATGAGGTGCACGATACCGATAACTATCAGGGTAATGCCGTGGTGAACTACACCTCCCACGACCGCCCGTGGACAAGAATCATCGAGCACAAGTTCTTTGAGATCGAAAGCTATGCGGATACTGCAAAGACCGTGATCTCCAAGGAGTACTCCACCGAGTGGAAGGAAGGCATGGATCCGTACTATCCGGTCAACGATGAGAAGAACACCGCGCTGTACAATGAATACAAGGCACTGGCTGACGCAGAGGAAAACGTGATCTTCGGCGGCAGACTGGGACTGTACAAGTACTATGACATGGACGACTGCATCATGGCGGCACTGGACGCTGTGAAGAAGGAATTTGGTGAATAATCCGATGCCCCCTGTGAAAAGCAGGGGGCGTTTTTCTGCCCTTGACATTGGCAGGTTTTTCCGATATAATAGAAGTAACACATGTCGAATTTTGCAGAAATGGGGGTGTACTATGGAAAACGACTACAAATTTCAGTCCTTTGCACCGGATGAAACACTGACGGACTCGACAAGCCAAAAATATCTGAAACAGCTCCGCGACCTGATGGAGCATGAGCTTGTTACCAATATCGCCGTTACCGGTGACTTGGGTGTCGGAAAAAGCACGCTGATCCGGAACTATGAAAGAAAACACAAGCCGTTTCGATATCCATGGCAAAAGTTTTTTTACCTTTCTGTGAAGGATTTACAGATTGAGGAACTGGAAAATGAACCATCTTTAGGAAATGGCGGACTTGGAAGATTAGCTTCCTGTGGGAATCCCTTGTAATTTACAAGTTTTTCAATTAGCTG
>CALGTT010000270.1 GCA_937901485.1 uncultured Ruminococcus sp. | reverse complement strand
GGGGGGGGGTGGTGTTTTCCGATGACTCTGTAGTGGTAAAAGACGATGGTGTTGTAAGTGAAGAGGTTGGGTTCTGTTTTTCATTCAACAGTTCAATCACCTTCCCGTTATTATCAATAGCAGATTTTAAGGGTTCAACCAAAATTGCAACAATAATAGCAATAACAACGAAGCATGAAATAACAACAATTGGAGAAGTAATTGTAAGCTTATTATCATTTCCATAAAGCATAAATCCCCAAATTTTATATATTCTATTTTTTTTGCCATCAACATTGTCATTACCGACCGTGTTGTGTTCTCCATCAATCATCAGTTGCCCCCCTTTCTCTTTTCTAAATCATTATCTCTTTTGAACAATTTTCTTGCCTCCATTCACCTCATTATCATTACCAATAACATTTCCCTTACCAACAGCAACGTTATTGCCCGTAATAATAATTGGTTTTTGTTCTTTCTTTAGTTTTGATAATAATTGGGGTATAAAACCCACTATATTTTGAAGAAACGATAATGGTGCGGCAGTAGTCCCTGTAACCCCACCAACCTCTTCATCCGAGCCTTCCGTCTCAACTGACTCAATCGTCTCATCAAGTTCTGTTTTCGGCACATTAGATTCGTAGTCGCCTGCAGCTTTCGGAACAGTCTCCCTCATATTCCAAACAATTTTTTTATCTTCATTCATAGCCTCCACGCCCTTTCAGAAAAATCCTTTACTATATTATACCACATCCGATATATTTTGACAACATTCGATTACAAAAATGTATAGTGTAATACCGCACAAAGATTCTTTTACAGCTTTGTGCGGTATTACCATAGTTTCCCTGTGAAATCCCATTTATCCCCAAGCGATGGGGTTTCTCCTTACTCCTCCGATTCCATCTGATTCGGCATCAGCTTCTGGTAGACACGCACACATTCCTCGCCCTGGCACAGACTGTGGATCATCAGACAGTCAAGAGGCGAACGGACATACAGCTCAGGATAGACAGCATTTCTCAGCAGCTCATTTGCTTTCTTTTCAAAATAGGCAGCCGATTCTTCTGCAACATTGCCATGATCTCTCACCAGATAATACTCCATGAGTGTGTCGAAATACGCCAGACGGAGCAGATCGCTTCGTTCCACAAGCTTTTCACCATTCAGCAAAGAAAGAATACGTTCAGCCGTAAACGGATTCTCTCCGATATCACGCTGTTCGACCTTAGCACCATCCACCAGATATGCCATGAGCTTTGCAACACGCTGTTCCAATCTGTCCACAGCATTTCGGCTCTTATCCGTATCCTTGGGATGCTGCTGATAGTGAACGGATTCACGAACCTTTCGAATCTGCTTGTCCACCTCATATGCCATCACATCGGATACCATTATAACACGAAGCTCATCCACACTGTTTTTCAGCATGTTCAGCTGTTCCTGCAAAGGCTTCTGCATCAATGCCTGACGCTTGTACTCCAGATAGGAAACATAGGATTCCAGCTTGCTGTTCAGTGCAGAGGTGGTTTTCTTCTCATTTGCACCCTTCACTCTGCATTCTGTAAGTACAGATACGATCGTATCTACAATTTCTCTGGTTTCTTCCCCTGTTTCCAATGCTGCCGCATAAGCAGAAAGTGCGGAAGTATAGGCATCAGCATTGCTCAGCTGGCTTGTCAGTGACAATGCTTCCACCATCTTCTCCTTTGAAATGCGGATCAGCGGCATCAGAGCCTGTACAAATTTGCTCTCATCCAGAGAAAGAATGTTCAGAATCTGCTGTTCAGCATAATAATAATCGGAAAATGTCATATTCTCCTGATATGTACCAAATCCACGCCAATCCGGAAGCTCGTGAAGTCTCTGCAAAAACTCCAGGAAGATCCGTTCGTACAGAGCCGTAGTTTCCATCAGTGTCATGCCCTGCCGCAAGCCGTAGCGAATCACCGAATCATACAGATCTGTCGGATCAAACGGATCACACTGCCCGCTGCGGAGAAGCTCCTTTGCTTCTGCGTCGTCAAGCTGTAAACCGAATGCCGTACGAAGAACAACCTCACGGCTCACTTTTTCTGCGTCCTTGAGCCAGTGATTCACAAGGCTTCCAATCTCGCAAAGCTCTCCCTTCTCGGATGTCGGCTTGGGGATCTCCAGCTTCTTCATCATCGCTGTGAACATTTCCTTCGCGCTTCTGTCTTCCAGTTCATGGTAATTGCCCTTTGCGTGCTGAAGTGCCCCCTTTGCACGATCTTTTTTCTTATCATGTGTCGGTGCATCAGGATCACCGTGCGTGATCAGGAAACGCTTGATTGCAGACCAGAAGCCAAAACGTGCTTCGATTTGCTTCAGAAATTTGTCATCATCATAGTATTCTTCCAGAAAGCATAAGAGCAAATCGCCTGCATCATCAGGAATACGGGCATACGTCAGTTTTCTCTGCAATTCTGCAAGGCGACTATCCAGAGTTTTTCCGGCATCACTCTTTTTTCTCCAGCTGCGGTAATCGTAAATGCAGTTATAGAGAAAAGCTTCAATCGCCTCCATGTCTTTGTTCATCTTTGATGACAGATTCTGATCAGCAAAGAACACATCCTGCAATTCAAATGTCATCTCTTCTGCCTTTAACTGTGCACTCATTTTCCGACCGTGCAAACGAGAAACAGCTACCTTTGTTGTTCTTTCATCCATAATGCTATTTGTCATAGATTTTCCTCCTCCAAAGCCATATTTACTGTGCATATTATACCACATTTCGATTTATTTGTCAATAATTTCATACAACGCCAACATAGCCATCGGGGATTGCTCCCCGACAGCTTGTTGTTTGATCAGTTCCACATCAATCTTCCGTTCTCCACAGTCACCACCCCTGCCTGCAGATAGGGTGCAAGCATCAGCAGGAAATTTTCGCCTGTGCAGTAACCGGCTTCCAGTACCTCCTCCGGTGTGCGGGGCTGTCTGAGAAAGCCTCGCAGTGTGTCGTCATCTTCCATCTCCTCTTCTTCTGTTTCTTCGTCCGTATCCTCCTCCGTTTCTTCCTCAATTTCGGGATTTTCGTATTCTTCCTCCATCGGCTTTTCTTCTTCAATCACCTTGGGAGATGTTGTCTGCTGTGCTGTACTCTCCGCACCACGGATCATCATGATGCCGACCGTTACGTCATCGTGCGTCTGCTGCAGAAGATGTTCCATATAAGAATTGAGAATCTCCTTGCTGTCCTCCTCCATCTGGATCGTTTTCATCGCCAGATGACGCAGGATCTCCGGTTCATCCGCCAGTGAGTTTGCACCATCCGTGTAAAGTACAAAGCCTCTTGCGTGTTCCATTCTGCCGGTCTTGATCTTCATCGCATTCTTTGCTGTGTAGCTGTTGGCAAACACAGTCTGATTCTTCGCCAGCAGATTCATCGGCGAGAGCAGCATTGTGGATCTCAGGTCACGGTCAATTGCAAATGCGGAGCAGTCGCCGATCGTGATCGCAATGTATTTATGTGTCGGCTTGTGGATCACTACCATTGCAAGCGTTGCACAGAGGTCATCATAGGGGCTGTCCGAAGCCAGATACATGCGGTCGAGGGTGTCAAGCAGGATCTGCTTCATATTCTTCAGCTTGATGTGCCAGATGGAGTCGAGCTTTGCAAATTCCACCGCACCATTCACTGTCAGCTCTGCTGCCTCCGCTGCACATTCACATGCACTGCATCCATCCGCAGTGGCAAGCACTGCGATCGTATCATCCTCATACGTCAACACTCTGTCCTGATTTTCCATCAGTGTTTCGACATGTCTTTTTCCTGTACGGCTGTCAGCCATCATATTCAGTTTCAGCATAATTAGTCCTCCTTATACATCAGTACGATTCGTTCCATAGTATTGCAGACCTGCTCTTTGCTCGGTTCTGCGAGTTTTGCGTTGGAAAACAGCTGGTATCCCACACTTGCGGAGATATCCTCCAGCACACAGGGCGGTACGCTTTCTCTCTGGAGCCAGTCTGCCATTTCTTCCATCAGATCACCATCCGCATGGAAGCTTCGGTTTGTGAACAGCTCAAATTCCATTTGTGCCGGTGTCAGCATTTTGTGAGGATGCGGCAGGAGCACCATTTCCAGCTCGCCGGCTCTGAACAGGGCAATGTGCTCAGCATCGGGAAGCTTCTGACCATTGCTGTCGATCAGCGTCCAGAGAAGTGCTGCCTTTTTTCGCAGGGAAAGCATGGGGGACATGCCGTGAAGTGTGCCGCAGAAGTCATTTGCATGGTAGCGGCTGGGGAGCAGTGTGCCCCAGGAATTGCCGTTGTAATCGAAAAGCTCAGTTTCATCTGCGGAAGCTTTGCGTTTCAGGAGCACTCTGCCATCGGTGGTTGCCATCATGTGCTCAGTGAGCTGTCTGACCGGATCGTATTCCGCACCATCGGCAGTATGGAGCATCCGCTGCTCACGGCGAAGTTCCGTGAGTGCATCCTCCAGATGGAATGTGCCGTTGCAGAGCACGGAGAGCTTATTCTGGGGGAGTGATGCATTGAGCGACAGCACAAGCTGGGTGAAATTCGGTGAACTGGTCACTGCCAGCACTCGCTGTGTCTTCTGCTGTTCAAGGATCAGGTTAAGGAATCCCTGCACATCATTCGGTGTAAAAGGAATTGTTACTGCGTCCTCACGGTTCATATAGGCTGCCGCTGCATCGGTATTGCTGCCCTGCTCCACGAGGAAGCAGTTGATGCGGGAAAGCAGGATCTCACGTTCGTTCTGTCTGTTC
Source organism: uncultured Ruminococcus sp. (assembly GCA_937901485.1). Lineage (GTDB taxonomy): Bacteria > Bacillota > Clostridia > Oscillospirales > Ruminococcaceae > UBA3855. The sequence goes on along the minus strand of CALGTT010000270.1, from coordinate 3,842 downwards.
ATGTTGATTCTCCTCTCTGTTACTTGTTCTTGTGGACACGGGAAGGTCCGACCTTCTTTGTCACGTCATTGTAGATCTTGGTGGTATCTCGCTCATTCTTTCCTCTCTTTTTCCCGCCCTTACTGGGAGTCTTTTTCTCAGGACGAAGCAGGAAGAACGCAAGCCCTGCGGCTGCCGCCACGAAGATAATCAGATAAAACTCAGTCATAACCAAAGTCCTCCTTTATTTGATATTTCTATTCTATCACATTATCTTTGACCTTCCGGAAAGTCTTTTCAAAAACTTCCGGGAGTACCAAAACCCGTCCGGATGCCTCCTTTGCTCTTGTTCTGTCTCTATTATACCATGGGGGATTTTGAGGAGGTCGGGAAGCATTTCAAAAACTGTTTTTCATTCAGGACGGTTTTCTTCTGCTTCCCTGCTCGCTGTTCCCTTTGTCTGTTTCTATTATCGCATAGATTTTTTCTGCATAGGGGAAACTGTTTCAAAAAGTTCTGGTCGATGTGAAAGCTGGCGGCTTCGCTTCTGGAGCTGTTACTTGATGGAGGGGTTTCAGCTCTCGTTCTTTCACAAGAAAAACCGCATCCACTCCTCGTGAATGCGGTTTCTGATTTTATGCTGCCCCCTCCTTCATCTGGAACCGATAGAACTGCCTGTTCCCCGCCGCATCAAACGCATAGATGGACTGGAAGAACATACTGCCGAACAGAAGAAGATCCTCCGTGAACAGCACCTGTACCCCTGCCTGCTTCGCAAGCTCTGCGATCTCACGGTTGTGGGCTTCGTTCTCACCGTTCATAATCAGCATGGGCTGCTCCGCAATATCCCAGCTGTTGTCCGCCCAGCTGTCGAACACAAGGCGGTAACGCTTGAGCTTGTCCGCAAGGTACTCACGCCAGAATTCGCCCTGTCTGACCACCTCGTACATCAGCACCGTGCCATCCGCACTGACGGTGAACGATGGACGCACCACGGCACTCTTGTCCGTGCGGGAATTGATGACCTGCCCCCGCTTCATCCAGTCAAGCTTCATACCGGATTTCAGGAATGCGTTCATGATCTGGTTCGCCGCCAGCATCCGCTTGATCTCCGACGGATGCATCCCGATGGCAAACGGCGAGAAATTATGCGAGATGCCCAGCACCTTCGCAAGTTCACTGCCGTTCTTGTTGAGCGTGTGCACCTGACTGTTGGAGATCCGCTGATCGTCAGTACCGAAACGGAATGAACGGATCATCTGGTTGCGTTTCAGACGTTCCAGACTGGATTTCAGATTGTGCACACCCTCCGCTTTCAGGAGCGTCAGGCACTCTGTAAGCTGTCTGCTTGACATGTAGGTAAAAGTAGCGAGAAGGCACACGATTTTCTTGTCAAATGCCGTGATATTGCCGCTGCCGACATTGTGCAGAACAGTCGGAAACGGAACGGTGTTATCCTCAGTGCAAAGGCATTTTTCGCCTTCAACTGTGTGATAGCTGGGGTTGGTGGGGACGCTCTCGCTGTGCATGTCCATGTGACCGCTGTAAACCTTGGGGTCGAGATACGGGTTGAAATTACTCATAATGATCTCCTTTCGTGCTGCCCCTCCGGATACTTTATCCGTGAGGGGCTGATATTCACTTACTCTTACTTTGTCAGATTCTTTTCGAGCATGGCTTTCAGAATCTTCTGATAATTTGCCAGACTGCTGATGTAGTAGCGGTGGAAATACTGGATGCATCCGACAGCGTAGTCCTCCGTCAGATTGGAATTGAGGAGGAGGAAACGGTCGGGGATGATGCCCAGCCATTCGCCGATCTTGCGGTAGCGGTCGTAGTCACTGAAATTCAGACCGGATTTCTGCTCCATACCGAACACCTGCTCCCCGATCGAGAACATCAGGTCAATCTCATGCGGCTCTCCGGTCGCTTCGTGCTGGATATGCACATTGGCGATGACCTCAAAGGGAAGTCCACGGGCTTCGGCATATTCCCTGACGATCTGGCAGGTGAGATGCTGGCAGTGGATCTCCAGCCATGCACCGTTGATGAAATTCACAACACGGCTGCATTCCGCCATTTTTCCACGGATGCTTTTCTGCGTATCGGGGCAGAATTCCGCAAAGATGCCGCATCTGCGGAGGATGTCCGCAACTTTTCGGATCGCAGTGCGTTCCTTCTCGGAATGACTGCTGAGGGGATAGCAGAACTCACGGCTCAGGGCACAGTTCGCCGTCCGCAGACTTCGCAGAAACCCCTCCGCCTCCGGAAGGCTCTCCGCAATTTTTGCGGCAAGCACGGCAATGTCCTGCCCGTCCTGCGGTTCATGGCTTTCTGTGATTACCAGTCCGGACTGGCGGAGAAAACCGCTGATGACCGATTCGTCCTCTGTTTCCTCGGATGAAACATCCTCCGATACAAGGGACGGAACGAGCGGTTCACCCTCCGGAGCTGCTTCACACTGAGGATGATTCTCCGGTACAGCTGTTTCCGGATTGTCCGGTTTGCTCTCTGCCACCGGCGGAATTTCCGCTTCGGTCACAGCTTCCGGCACGGTGGAAACCTCCGGAACCGCTTCACACTGCGGTGCTTCGGGAAGCACAGGGGATGCCGGCAATTGGGTAAGTACTAACATAGGGGATACCTCCTTTACTGTTTGTACTTATACTATACACCTTGAAAAAACGGCTTGATCGGTTTGGTTAAAAAATTTGGTTTTTTCTCTGTAATTTTTTCGGTGAGTGATGGAAATGCAAAAACCGCAGTGATTTTTCATTCACTGCGGTTTTTATATATGTCGATTTACACCTATTTCAAGCCGTTTTCAGTCCCCAATCAAATCCCCCATCTCTCCCCATCCCCCTATCCGCACATGCGGAAAGGGAATGGAAAGTGCGTCGTTTTTCTCGTGGATGGAGCTGGACACGCTCCTGTCATCATAAAACATGGGGAACAGTCCTGCCCCATGTGCCCCGAATACATCCACGGCAATATCATTGCCGCAGTACCAGATCTCTTCGGGCTTCAATCCGGATTTCCGCACTGCAAGGTCGAAAATATGCGGATCGGGCTTTCGGAAAATGTACTCGCTTGAAGTCATCACGAACTCGAAATCATGCTCCGGAAAGAACTGCCGCAAGCGTCTTGTGAGAGCCGCACCCGACCAGCAGAGATTGCTGATGATGCCGGTGCGGATGCCGTGATTCCGCAGAACTGCGAGCATTTTGTCCGCATCCGGTGTCATGCGGGCATCGGAAATGCCGTTCCAGATGATCCACTCCGCCTGTTCGATCGGAACGGAGAGCCGCATGTTGAAATGCTCCAGCACATAGCGGAGAAAGGTGTGCTCGTGGATCTCGATCAGCTCCCCACGCAGGGCACGGATCTCATCGAACAGCGTCAGGAGATATTCGCTGAATTCCTCCTGACTGATATTGTGCGGATTTTCGCTGATATACGGATAAATCGCCGCATTTCCGGCACTCGGACAGAAATTCGGCTCATACAGCAGCGTTCCGCCGTAGTCAAACAGGATCATTTTGGGGGTCATGGTTGGCTCCTTTCTTGTGGGATATTGGCGGTTCAGAGAACGGATCATCAGCCATTTTCCGATATTCGGGCAGTTTGCAGGACGAGGAAATCCACGTTTCAATCGCTTCCCTGCCTCATTTCAGCATATTCCTCGGCAGAAATGGAAAGGGATGCAAGATTTCCTCCCTTACCATGCAGCAGGATATTACGTGAACCATCTTCTTTCAGGAACCCCATTCCGAACTGCGGATACTCCTGCACAAATTCCGGTCTTGCATCTGTAAAGGAAAATTCACGTCCGAAGTGATCGCGGTATTTCCGATAAATATCCT
>CALGTT010000269.1 GCA_937901485.1 uncultured Ruminococcus sp. | reverse complement strand
CTCCCCCGCTTGCGGGGGAGGTGCCGCCGAATGGCGGCGGAGGGGGCAATTCTGGTTGTACTAACCCCAGAAAAAAGACTTTTTCTACAAGCTGAGTGCGGCACATTCTGCCGCACTTCCTTTTTTTTCAGAAATATGCTATAATTGAAACAGAAAGGGGAGAGTTGCCATGACAACAAGAAACGAGATCACCGCACATTGTCTGAGCTATGCCGATGTCTACGAGGATTACCCGTTCCACGATCCGAACTGGTGCGTCATCCGCCACCGCAAAAATCAGAAGATTTTTGCATGGATCTTTGAACGCAACGGCAGGATCTGGGTGAACCTCAAATGCGATCCGCAGTGGACAAGCTTCTGGCGCAGTGCATTCGAAGCCGTGCTGCCTGCGTATCATCTGAACAAAACGCACTGGAACTCCGTCATTCTCGACGGCAGTATTCCGGATGCAGATGTTTTCCGGATGGTGGGGGAGAGCTATGCCCTGACAAAGCCCAAGACCACCGTCCGCTGACCATGCACCCCCTGCGCCCGTTCCGCATATCCTGTAAGAGTACCGATGCCGCAGATTTTCCGAAGCTTCGCGAAAAACTGCATACCGCACCGGTACGATCTCCGGCACATGGGCAGCCATGTGCTGAACCGAGCGTTTCCGGCATACCTGCACGCCGCGGCATCACCCGCGGGCGAGTGCGGTACTGCCTTGTTTTGAAAGGGATGATTTTTTGGAACTTCATGCATTTGAGCGTATGGCGCAGTCGATGGATGCAGCTCTGCTGCCGCCGCCGGCAATGGATGCGGAAAGCGAACTGCTGCCGCAGCCCATGACGGCATTTCCGGATAAAACGCCCATCGGAATGGCGTATGTGCCGTATCAGATGTGGGGCGATGTCCACAATGCGGAGGATGGCCTTGCACACGGAACGATGTTTCCGGAACTTGATCTGCCCTTCTGCTGCGGGGAAGGGGGCATGTGCAAATGAAAACGCGCAGTCAGCTGATGCAGCTCATCCGCAGATATGATTTTGCGTTGTATGACCTTTCGCTGTATCTCGACACGCATACCCAGTGCCGTGATGCACTGCAGCTTTATCAGAAATACCGCACGCTCCGTCAGGCGGCGGTGGATGAATATGTACGCCGATTCGGACCTCTTGACCACCGTCAGACCGAGAGCAAGACACAGTGGGACTGGGTGAAAGGTCCGTACCCATGGGAAAAGGAGGCGAATTAGCGTATGTGGATCTATGAGAAAAAGCTTCAGTATCCTGTCCGGATCAAAAATCCGAACCCGAAGATGGCGCAGATCATCATTAGCCAGCTCGGCGGTCCCGATGGCGAACTTGCCGCCTCCCTGCGCTATCTGAACCAGCGTTATACCATGCCCAATGCGGAGGCAAAGGGGCTGCTGACGGATATCGGTGTATCGGTCACCAAATTGCACCTTTATTCTATATACACAAAAAGAGCCTGCTCCTGTGATGAACTCACCGGAACAGGCTCTTTTCATATCCTTTCAAACTCCGCGGTATATCTGCTCCCCCTGCCGGAGGTTCTGTATTTCAGCCTGACAGCAGGGATATACCTGAGCTTTACCTCCAGAATATGCCCATGATACACAGTGATACGCTCTGTAACTTCACCGCAGATATGCTCGTCGGGCGTTTCAAAATCAAGCATTTTCTTCACACATTCAATGCACTTCTCCATCTTCCGTGCCTGATAGTGAAGCTCCGTCTGCAATTGCTGATGTGCAGCGATTTTTCGCTGTATTTCCGTGATCTGCTCATCATACAAAGCGTTCTGCCGTTTGTAGTCGGCTCCTGAAACGATACCCTCAAGGAATCTGTCAAGTAAGGTCTGCTTCTTCACCTCCATTCTTCTGACATCCGCCGCAAGAGCTGCTGTATCCGCCTGCGGAATCGTATGTAACACAGCAGCTATCTCCGTTTTCATTTCCTCGATCAGCTCTTTACGGCTGATCTGCATCAGACGCAGGACATACCCCACGCTTTCAAGCAGCACCTGTTCATTGACTGACTGATTCACGCAGCCGACCTCTGCGCCATGAATATTCTGCTTCTTTGTGCCGTACTTTGCCATCGCTGCACATCTCCAAGCCTTGTAGGTATTACCCCCCGACAGCTTTTTGGTGCGGCTCACAAAGCGTTCACCGCACTCACCGCATACGATCCTGCCGCTGCACCAGTACCGGCAGCTATGTCTCGACCTCTGCTCGTCCGTCAGGGTTCTGCCTGCAAGAATGGCTTGTGCCCTGTTCCACAGTTCACGGTCTATGATCGGCTCGTGATGGTCTTTGAGATAGACCTTTTCCTCTGCACCACGGTTATACTTCTTGCTGTGCGTTAAATAATCCGGTGTGTAGGTCTTTTTCTGGCAGAGATCGCCCACATATTTCTCATTCCGCAGTACCCTGAGAATGACCGTGTTGCTCCACTCCTTGACACGGCAGGGACGGATCCCTGCTTCCAGAAGCTCTCTGGCAATGACATGCGTACCCTTGCTCTCGTTGACATACTTGTGAAAGATGAGCCTGACGATCTCTGCACCCTCCGGATTGATCGTCATCCTGCCGCCCTGTACATCATACCCCAGCAGACTTCTGCCGAATACCACGCCCTGTTCCATACGCCGCTTCTGTCCCCACTTGACACGCTCTGAGGTCTTGCGGCTTTCCTCCTGTGCCATGCTTGCCATGATCGTGAGCCGCAGTTCGCCGTCCGGCTCAAGGGTATTGATGTTATCATTGATGAACAATACCCCGACTCCCATTCCTTTCAGCTGTCTTGTGTAGGAAAGCGTATCCACAGTATTACGGGCGAATCTGCTCACTTCTTTTGTAATGATCAGCTGTATTTTTCCAGCTTCTGCATCGTCCATCATACGCTGAAAGCCTTCACGGTGTCTGGTGGAAGTCCCACTGACTCCTTCGTCATAGTACACCTCCACCAGATCCCAATCCTTAGCTTTTTCAATGTATTCTGCAAAGTATTGCTTCTGACTTTCCAGAGAGCCGAGCTGCTCCTCCGTATCAGTGGATACCCGGCAATAAGCGGCAACCCTTATTGACATGGCTTTCCGCTCCTCTGCATCTGCATGAGCTGCATCAGGGCATGATTGCTGATCATACCCTGATTTCGCAGGCTCTTGTAGATACCGATTTTGAGACTCTGTCTGAATGCTGCCGTACTCTGCACTTGTGCAGAGGTTTCTTTGTTTGTCTGCTTCAAGCGATCAACTCCAATCGCTAAATGATATGTAACGGAAAGCGGCATCTTGCTTGTCCTTGCTGGAATTGCTGTGTTCATCATAACTTACCCTCACTTTCTCGCTTGATCAGCGTGTAATATGTACCTCATTTCGTATATGAGTCGTTTGTTACGGATGCTCGTCCGGAGACGCTGCCGATATAGACGTTTGTGATCTCTACCTTGCCTGTAACCTCTGCGGTGATCTCGGCAGCTCTTTCCACAGTCACACAGAGTCTGTCAATGACCAGATCGGATGTATTCGCATTACCGCTGTTGTAAACAACAGCACAGTCTGTCGAAAAACTTAAAATCAAACGCGGAGCGATAGCTCCGCAAAAGAGGTACGGGGACGAAGGCTTACAGCCCCTGTCCCCTCTGCTTCACTTCGTTCAGCATCTCCCCGCCCCGCGGGGAGTCACCCGAAATATAGCCCCTCCCCCGCTGGGGGAGGGGTTGGGGTCAGGCTTTGGGGTGCTAACCCCAGAAAAAGACTTTTTCTACAAGATGAAATCGGGACGTTTTTGTCCCGATTTTTCTACATTGCACTTTTTGCGAACAGGAGATTTTGTCGAATTTTGTAGGATTACTTCTTTTTTATTGAAATGCAGTAAAAAATATGCTATAATCTGAATAAAAGAGCGAAATCGCAGGAGTTTTGCTGATCCTATACGGATCCTCCTGAAAAAGGGAAGGAAGTGCCTGTTATGAATGACAACAGAGCAATGTACATCATTGATGAGAATTACCGTATCGTCTATGCGAACGATAAATTCAAACAGTATTATCCCGATACCCAGCCAATGCAGAAATGCTATGAGGTTCTCAGAGGCGGGGATCATATTTGTTCCGGCTGCCCTCTGCAATGCAGCGGGAAGGAAACCACCCTTTATAATGCGTGGACCAAGGAGTGGATCCATGCTCATGCCGTCGAGATGGAGTGGGAGGATCACCGCTGGTTTCATGCAATTTTCTTTCAGCTTCTGCGCGAAGAGGATAAGGCAGAAATCTCCGATATCAATTGCCTTTGCAAAAAACAGATAGAGTCCCTGCTGGCAGAGGATGCCAGTGCATCCATCCTTGTGCAGTACCTCAAGGATGGCTTTCCGATTGTGTTTGCAAGTGATACTCTCATCAAAAAACTGGGATATGACTGCTATGAGGAGATGATTCTGCACAGGGGAAATCTCAGACGCAATTACGTCCATCCGGAGGATACGATCGCCGTTTCACCGGACGCACTGACTGTTGGAATGGCATATACCGCCTCGTTTCGCTTGCTCCGGAAGGACGGAAGCTATTTTTCCGTTGCAGATCGGGGAAAGGTGATCGAGGAAAACGGCTGTCAATTCTTGATCAGCAGGTTCAGTGACATGACAAGAATGCTCCGGATGCAGTCCACGATCGAAATGGAAAACAAGGCACTCCAGCAGCAGAATCACGAACTGCAATTTATGAAAAGCCGCCGTCCCGGCGGTTATCATTGCTGCCGGAATGAGGAAGGCTATCCGTTCAAGGAGGTCAGCCAGCATTTCTGCGATATGCTTGGATACACCAAGGCGGAAATTGCAGGACAGTTTGAAAACAAGCTTGCCAATATGGTGGTTCCCGAGGATCGGAGCAAGCTTGATAAGGTTCTGCAAATGACAGAGATCGGCAGCACCATCAATATCCATTACCGGATGATGACAAAGAACCGGGATATGATCTGGGTCAAGGGAAATGTACGGCTGACCGAATTCGACGGAGAACGTTTTTATCAGGCAACGATTGTTGAGATCACAGCGGAAATGAAAACACAGCAGGAGCTTGCACAGAAAAACCGTGAGCTGGAGCTGATTTTAAGCGCGATCCCCGGCGGTCTGAAAAGCATTGATATGAACGAGAATTATTCCTATCGCTTCATCAGCGAGGAAGCTGCAGCTCTGTTCGGCTATACCGCGGAAGAGATGATGGAAGTCAGCGGCGGTGCTGCAATGGAAATGGTGCATCCCGAAGACAGAAAGTATGTCCGCAGTCAGATGGAACAATGCCTTATAAATGGCGATACGGATTATTCCGTCCGGTACCGGATCATCTGCAAGGACGGAACGCTGAAATATATCCTTGCCTGCGGCAGACTTGTCAGGGATGATAATGACAATCCCTATTTCCAGAGTCTGTATATTGATATTACAAGGGAAAAGGCAGATGCCGATATGATCGAGCAGCTCCAGCTGATCAGGGCATTAAGCAATGACTACAGTGATGTGCTTGTTCTGGATTTCCAGAGCGGCAGTCTTGGATCTGTTTACCGTCAGGAGACCTCCGACATTCTGCCTGTGAAAAATGAATGCTGCGGCGAATGGCTCGCAAAGTATTGTGGGACGTTTGTTTTTGAGGAGGATCGTGCAGAATTTCTTGCAAAAATCAACCTCGATGAAATACGCCGGAAGCTGACGGACAGGGAAATGTTCCATCATAACTACCGGAGCGGTAAGGATGGGATCATTTCACACTGGCAGGTGAAGTGCGTCGGCATCAAAGAAAATGAACGAACCACAAAGGCAATCGTCGGCTTCCGCAATATAGATGAGGAGGTACAGATCGAGGAGGAGCGCAATCAGGCACTGCATAACGCACTCACGCAGGCACAGTATGCCAACAAAGCCAAGACCACATTCCTCAACAACATGTCCCACGACATCCGTACCCCCATGAATGCGATCATTGGTTTTACAGCACTTGCATCCACACATATCTATGATACGGAGCGCGTCAAGGATTATCTGCGGAAAATTACACAGTCCTCCAATCACCTGCTCTCCCTGATCAATGATGTGCTGGATATGAGCCGTATTGAGTCCGGAAAAATGAATATTGTTGAAAAAGCAGAAAATCTATCAGAGATCATGGGCGAGATCCGCAATATCATGCAGGCGGATATCCATGCAAAGCAGCTGCAGTTCGACATGCAGGTGACCAACATTACGGACGAAATGATTTACTGCGATAAGCTGCGCATCAATCAGATCTTTCTGAATCTGCTTTCCAATGCCGTGAAATTCACCGCGTCCGGCGGAAAGGTCTCCTTGCATATGCATCAGATGCCGTCCTCCCGTGAAGGCTATGCTTCCTATGAATTCCGTATTGTCGATACGGGAATCGGTATGGATAAGGATTTTCTGAAGCATGTGTTTGAACCGTTTGCGCAGGAACGTCCGAGCACACTCAGCGGAATTCAGGGTACCGGTCTGGGCATGGCGATCACAAAAAACATTGTGGATATGTGCGGCGGTACGATCGACGTGGATGCGACTCCTGCACAGGGAACGGAGATCATCGTGGTGCTGCATTTCAGGATGGTGAAGGAACACATGCGGCCGGAGCCGATCCGTGAACTGGAGGGCGTTCGTGTACTGGTTGTGGATGATGATATGAACACCTGCCAGAATGTTTCCAAGATGCTGCGCCAGCTCGGTATGCGTGTGGATTGGACTGTGGGCGGAAAGGAAGCCGTTGTCCGTACGGATGAGGCAATGGAGATCAATGATGCCTATCAGATCTACATTGTGGACTGGCTGATGCCGGATATGAATGGAATTGAAACGACACGACAGATCCGGCGGATCATGGGAGAAAAACCGCCGATCATTCTTCTCTCTGCGTATGACTATACGGATGCTGAAGATGAAGCAAAAGAAGCGGGAGTCACAGCGTTCACCTGCAAGCCCCTTTTTCTGTCCGAGCTTCGCCGTGTCCTGATAACTGCCTGCGGTATTCAGCTTCAGGAGAATTGTCTGAAGGATATCGCGGAACTGGCAGGGAAAAGAGTGCTCGTGGTGGAAGATAACGAGATCAATCAGGAGATTTCCGTGGATATTCTTTCCACAGTGGGCGTTGCCGCGGATATAGCGGAAAACGGCAAGGCCGCACTGGAAATGCTGCAGGAGAAGGGCGCAGGATATTATAGTCTGGTATTCATGGATATT
>CALGTT010000268.1 GCA_937901485.1 uncultured Ruminococcus sp. | reverse complement strand
GATTTTTGCACAACTTTCCTAAAGTTGACGACATTGCACCAACGGGGAGGAGTCAGTGCCCCTGAAAAACTGTTTCGACAAGTTTATTCTGTAATCGTAATACCGCCGTCCACCCAGCTGACCTCATCCTGTTCAGACCAGTCATCTGCGTCATTGCTCCAGACATGTCCCTTGTCCGCAAGTGACCAGTCGGCATAATCCACCGTGTACTTGTCACCGGCTGCTGCATCCTTCGGCAGTGTGACATCCACAACGAGAATCGGGCCTGTGCTGCTGATGATCTGTGTGCCCGATGCCCATGCCGTCCAGATGAAATGCTGCTCGGCATTCTCTGCATGGTATACTGTCAGTGCCAGCGGCTCATCCGCAGGACTCTGCACTGCAAAGGTGCAGCGTTCATCCATCTTCAAGCCCCATTCACTGTATGTTACGCCTGCATTCTGCTCCAGATATACATGTGCCGGTACTGTATAGTCCTGCGCTGCAAGGTCTGCAAGGGAAATTTCTACCGTTTCTACCGCAATATGCATCTTTTTCGTTTCCACTGACGGTGCAGTGGTTTCCTGTCCTGCCTGTGCCTGCTGTGTGCTCCCTGCCTGCGATACTGCCTGCGATACTGTCTCCTCTTTGCTGCCGCAGCCGCACAGCAGAGCCGAAAGCAGTCCGGCTGCAAGTGCAATACGCATCATTCTTGCTTTCATCATAGTGCACCTCATTTGTCAAACCGCATGGAAATGTCGAAACACTGCACCGAATGTGTCAGCGCACCCAGTGAAATGATGTTAACGCCCGTCTTAGCGATCTCTGCAATGTTCTCATGTGTTACATTGCCCGACGCTTCCAGAAGTGCCCTGCCTGCCGTGAGTTCCACTGCCTTTGCCATGTCCTCGCAGCTCATGTTGTCCAGCATGATCAGCTCGCAGCCCACGGAAAGTGCCTGCTCAAGCTCGTCCAGATCGCGCACCTCTACTTCAATTTTCGTCATATGCCCGATTTTCTCGCGCAATGCCGTTACTGCC
>CALGTT010000267.1 GCA_937901485.1 uncultured Ruminococcus sp. | reverse complement strand
AAGCCATTCCGGACAATTGCACAGCGGTGGGCGTACCGGCAAGAATCATCCGCCGTGACGGAAAACGCGTGGAAGAACCGGTAGTCAAGAATCTCGACCAAGTGCATATTCCCGACCCTGTTTCCATGGAAATCTGCGCATTGCGTGCAAAACTGGAACGACTGGAAAAGGATTTGGAATCAAAAAACGGGAGAAATCCCATATCATTTTAATACGGAGGTATTGTGATGCAGATTTTTAACACCATGACAAACAAAAAAGAGGAATTCAAGACGATTGAACCGAACAAGGTTCGCATGTATGTCTGCGGCCCGACAGTTTACAACTTCATTCATGTCGGCAATTCGCGCCCGATCTGCGTGTTTGACGTGTTCCGCCGCTTTTTGCAGTACCGCGGCTATGAAGTGACATTCGTGCAGAATTACACCGATGTCAACGACAAAATCATCAAGCAGGGCGCAAAGGAGGGCATTTCCCCCGAAGCCTGCGCGGAAAAGTACATCGCAGAGTACCAGACCGATGCGAAAGGTCTGAATGTCCTGCCGGCAACCATCCACCCCAAGGTTTCCCTGTATATGGATAAGATCATCGAATTCATCGGAAAGCTTGTGGAAAATGGCTACGCCTACGAGGCGCAGGGCGATGTGTACTACAGAACCAGAAAGTTTGACGGCTACGGCAAGCTCTCCGGTCAGTCCATTGATGACCTGAATGCCGGTGCGCGTGTGGAGATCAACGATATCAAGGAAGATCCGCTGGATTTCGCGCTCTGGAAGTCCTGCGGTACGGATGAGCAGCACTGGGATTCCCCGTGGGGACCGGGCAGACCGGGCTGGCATATCGAATGCTCCGCAATGGCAAAGGACTGCCTCGGCGATACCATCGACCTGCACTGCGGCGGTCATGACCTCATTTTCCCCCACCACGAAAACGAGATCGCACAGTCCGAGGCGGCAAATGGCGCGACCTTCTCCAATTACTGGATGCACAACGGACACATCACGGTGGACAACAAGAAAATGTCCAAGTCTGCGGGTAATTTCTTCCTGACGCGCGATGTGGCTGCAAAGTATGGCTATGAGGTCATCCGTTATCTGATGATCCAGGCACAGTACCGCGCTCCGATGAACTACAGCGTGGAGCTGCTCGATGCGTGCAAGGCATCCCTTGACAGACTCTATGAGTGCCGCGATACGGTGAAGCGTGCGGCAGAAAATGCGAAAAACGGCGAAATTTCCGCAGAAGCCAAGGCTGCATTCGACAAGCACAGAGATGCATTCATTGCGGCTCTGGAGGATGATCTGAACACCGCGGATGCGATCACGGCAGTCTTTGAGCTGGTGCGTGAGCTGAATATCATGGCGGCGGATGCGAATACTTCCAAGGAACAGCTGCTGGAAGGCTCTAAGGTATTCGAGGAGCTGATCGATGTGCTGGGACTTCTGTATGAGCGCAAGGAGGAGGAGATCCCGCAGGCAGTGCTTGACCTTGTGGAGCAGAGAGCGGCTGCAAGAAAGGCAAAGGATTTTGCGGAGGCTGACCGTATCCGTGATGAGATCGCGGCTCTGGGCTATTCTGTGCGCGAAACAAGACAGGGCGTAGAGATCAAAAAGGTATAAGGTGATGCCGATGAACAGCAAAAGATCGAAAACGCTTTCCAGACTGGGCATTTTTCTCCTGCTGACTTCAGTCATCAGCTTTATTGTGTTCTATGTGATCGTGATGGTGTCCAACAAGGGGTATACCTATGTGGATGTGAATACGCTGGAGCTGGTGCAGATGGAGGAGATCGAGGAGGGTGCGCCGATCGCGGTGGTCAATACGACCTACGGTGAATTCCGCGCGGTGCTGTATCCACAGTATGCACCAAAGACTGTGGAAAACTTCATTACGCTGGCAAATGCAGGGTATTATGATGATACCTATGTGTTCGAGCAGAAGCAGGATGTGTATGCGGCGGCAGGTGCGCCGAATGCGGACGGTTCGCTGGAGAGTGCGGCTGCGACCAACGAGCTGATCCCGATCGAGCCGCACCAGAATCTCTGGCCGTTCAGGGGTGCGCTCTGCGCGATGAATACCACGGTGGAGGGCGGTTTCTTTGACCGTCTGTTCCACAACACGAAAACCTACAGCGGCAGCAGATTCCTGATCCTCGGTTCGGTGGATTTTTCCGATGAGGAATTTGTGACGCAGTTCCGCGAAGCATCCGGCAGTGAGGAGCTGGCGGATACGTTCATCGGGCATGGCGGCGTGCCGAATTTCGCCCAGCAGATGACTGTGTTTGCGCAGACCTACGAGGGAATAGAGGTCGTGGATGCGATCTGCGCCGCGGCTGTGCAGGAGGCTGCCAATGCCGCAGGCTACACACCGCCGGCGGAGGAATGCCGGATCATTTCGGTGGAGATTTCGGAGTATACAAAAGAAAAATAAAGTTCAGTCTGTTGAAAAACTTAAAATCAAACGCGGAGCGATAGCTCCGCAAAAGGGGTTCGGGGACG
>CALGTT010000266.1 GCA_937901485.1 uncultured Ruminococcus sp. | reverse complement strand
AGCTGTTCTTCCAGATACACTTTGCGTTGGGGAGGGTTTTTGTGTGCAGAGAAGCATTTGATTCATCAAATCTGCATCAGTTCGAAAATGATTACACCGGCACATACAATCAGCATGATGATCGCCTGTGCAGCGACAATGATCTCCAGGATCTTCAGGCTTCTGCGTTTTTTCGCTTCATTTGTCCGTTCAATGTCATCGAGTGTCTCGCCGTTTACAAAGGCAAGCACCTCCCGATAGGTCTGTACATCATTCTCGCTCTTGATCTGCTCAAATCTGTGCCACGCAAGGAATACACCAACTGCCAGTGCACCCCAGACAACGCCGCCGACCGCACCGCCATATTCCAACAGCGGCATACCTGTCACAATCAGCAGCAGGATTCCCAGCCCACCGATCAGTTGGAGCTTCTTGAATGTTCTTACGTCTTTGCTTTTTACCTGTTCTTTCATAACCGCAACATCTCCTTTGATCAATTCGTCAAGAGAAACACCAAACAGATCGCTCAGAATCAGCAGGCTATGCACATCGGGATAGCTTTTCTCAGTCTCCCAGTTGGAAACAGTCTGGCGGCTGACATAGGCTTTCTCCGCCAGTACCTCCTGTGACCAGCCAAGCTCCGTTCTGTGCTGCTTGATCGTTTTTCCAATTTCCAAATCATCCATCTCCTTTCCATTGGGGGTTTCCCTGTGTATGTATCATAGCACATCCGCAGCCGTTTTTCTACCAAAAGAACTTGACTTTCTGAAAAACAGCCTGTCAAAACGTTTTGGCAGGACGAAATTTCGGCATTTTTGTTGCTTCAGCAGATAACCTCATCTTCCGCAAGATACGCTGCCATGTTGTCAGCTGCAGGTGTGATATGCATGATATCCTCCCCTATTTGTTCCGATAATTTTTCCGATACCAGTACAACGCCTGTTTGTAGGTTTTACATTTCCTGCGCGGATAGGAGTTCTCACGCGCCCACTCTCGCTCAAATTCGCGCTCGGTCATCCGCAGTTTGTAATCACAGATACACCAGCTGCAATAGGCTTTCTTGTAGTCGCCGCCGCACAGTGCGTCCTCACGGTGTCGGACGCGGCGGTTGGCAGTGCGCTTCCACCATTTCGCGGAAGTCTTTCGTGCATTGTTCTCCGTTGCGACCGGACTTTTCCGATAGCTTCTGCTCATTTTGCTCCACTCCCATCCAAAAGCACAGCAGACCGCCGGTATCGTACAGATGTGTGCCGGCGGTCGTCTGCGCAGTCTTGCTTGTACCTTTCCTGTGGTCATATGCCTAAAATAGTATGCCTTCGCACGTTCCGTGCTTTATATCCGAATATGTACCATTATACCACACCTCCGACAAAAAAGCAACGCCCTGTTTTGTGCAAACAGAGCGCAGTTTTTGCCGTACAGCCCGGCTGTTATCGCTTTTGGTAGACCACCAGCTCCGGATCTGCGCCGTTTTCGCCGTAGGTGCAGATCAGGATGAACTCCATATTGGCGGCAATGCCGAAGCACCTGTCACCGCCGAATTCACATTCGAGCTGATTGCCGAGATAGGTTGTCTGATCGTCCAGAAATTTCACCATCCTGCCGTTCGGCAGGCGGTATTCGAGATTGATATAGCTGCCCACAAGCGCATTGAGCGTTTTCAGCTCCGGCATTCCCTCGATATGCAGGGCGTTGATCTCCGCAATGAGCTTCTGCTTGAATTCCTCGAATGCGCCATTGCCGCCCAGCTCCGCATAGCGTTTCCAGTAGTCGAGCTTCGGGAGCGTTTCTTTCAGATACCTGCGCACCTCCTCCGCCGGATGTGCTTCACTCGTCATGTGCTTCACGCAGACATCAATCAGGTCGTCCATATCGCTGTACATATATTCGCCGTCGGCATAGCACCATTTGCAGTAGTCCTCGTTGAATTCACCGCCCCGTTCCTTGCTGATATTGGCATCCTCCAGCGGCATACCGCAGCACTGGCAGATGAGCTTGCGCGGCGAGCCAAGCAGGGTATTGATGGAAACATCGAACAGCAGGGAAAGTGCCTTCAGCGTTTCGGTATTCGGGATGGTATCGCCGTTTTCCCATCGGGAAACTGCCTGCCTTGTCACATAGAGCCGCTGTGCAAGCTCCTCCTGCGACAAGCCTTTTTTCGTGCGCAGCTGTAATAAAATATCCTTGGTATCCATAACTATCACCTCTTCCCCATTATACTACAGGTACGGCGTGAATGCAAGCAACCGGTTGTTGCGCAGGGTAAGTTTCTCCCTGCCTGCATCACTCCCCTGCAAACCGCCGGATCTCCTCCGCAATGGTATCGGGTATTTCCACATGGACATAATGACCGCAGTCCAGCAGAATATTTTCCGCATCCTCACCGGCATACCGGTTGGGAAGTGTCAGATAGCGGTCGGGATCGCTCGGAAAAATGATGCTTGCCTGCGTTGTGGCTGTGAAAAACAGCATCGGCACATCCGGCACGGGAGCTGCCGAAATCGTTTCAATATTCCGCTTGCACCACTCCGCTTCATGAATCATCGTATCAGAGCCGCGCCGTGCAAAGAGAAGTGCCTTGAACTGCGCTTTTTCCGCATCGGTCAATTCATCCGTATTGTAGGCATAGGGGTGTATTTCCGCCGGAATCAGGCGGCAGATCCCCGAATTCATGATAAACTGCATCAGCTGATCCAGAAAAATCGAATCGCCCAATTCTTCATGATACCCCGGCATGGCGGCATCCAGAAAAGCAATCCCCTCGATTTCATCCGGGTACTGCTGCGCCCAGTAAATCGCCTCCAGCCCCGATGCGGAATGCGGACAGAGAATCAGCTTTCCCTCAATCCCTGCGCCTGCAATCGCCTCACGAGTCTGCCGGAGCATGGTTTCCATATCACGGGGCATCTCTGTTTCATCGCTGAAGCCGTAGCCGAATTTCTCCACCACAACGATCCGGAAATCGCCGCTCAGCCGGCTGTACAGCGGCTTGAAATCCAGAATCGGGGATGGTGTGCCATAGCCCGACATAAAGACAATCGTCTGCTCGCCCTCACCCTCGGTATAGACGCACATTTCGCCGCCGTCCACCTCGATCATCTCACCGATCGGCTCGGAAATCAAGGGCTTTTCCGTTTCAAGCAGTATTCTGTGGCAGATAAACATGCCCAGAAAGAACAAAAGCACAAGCAATAGGAATATCAGCAGAAACCTGCCGATGGTTTTCAGTGTTTTTCTGTTTTTCATGATGTCCTCCCCTGTTTTTCGTCATCTGTTTTCTCTATTATACCATACCTTCGCCCCAAACACAAGCTTCCGTGCATTTCCGGAAATTAGTATAAGATTCCAATTTTTTCTCTTTACTTTTTGTTCAAAATGTGGTATAATAAAGATAACTCTGCGGGCTGACACACATTTGCAGAGGGAATTTTCAAAAAGGAGGCTATTGCTCTTGATTTCAAACGACATTCAGTACATTGGTGTAAACGATCACCGCATCGACCTGTTCGAAGGTCAGTACATCGTCCCCAACGGTATGGCTTACAATTCCTATCTCATTCTTGATGAGAAAATCGCCGTCATGGACACCGTAGACGCGGCATTCACCCACGAGTGGCTGGACAATCTCCAGAACGCCCTCGGCGGCAGAACGCCCGACTATCTCATTATCCAGCACATGGAACCCGACCATTCCGCAAACATTATGAACTTCCTCAAGGCTTACCCCGATACTATGGTGGTATCCTCGGCAAAGGCGTTTGTGATGATGCAGAATTTCTTCGGCACGGACTATGCCGACCGCCGCATTGTGGTAAAAGAGGGGGATACCCTTTCCCTTGG
>CALGTT010000265.1 GCA_937901485.1 uncultured Ruminococcus sp. | reverse complement strand
AGGGTGAGCCGAAGAAGGTGACCAACCCGAACGATATGGAAGAATTCGCTGCAAACCTCTGGGATGCACTGAACGAGGACAACAAAGTTTCCCTGTTCGTGCGCTACATTGACATCGAGACAGGCAAGGCAACTTCCAAGATCATCAATAAGTATACAAAATAAAAACAGTTTTTCAGGAGGAAAAAACAATGGCAAATGAAATGCTTTTAAAATATGGCTGCAACCCGAATCAGAAGCCGTCCAGAGTGTACATGGCTGACGGCACAGAGCTGCCGATCGAGGTGCTCTGCGGCAAGCCTGGTTACATCAACCTGCTCGATGCCCTCAACGGCTGGCAGCTGGTCAAGGAACTCAAGGCTGCAACCGGTATGTGTGCGGCAACATCCTTCAAGCATGTATCTCCGGCAGGCGCAGCCATCGGCAGACCGCTGTCCGATGATCTGAAGAAGATCTACTGGGTGGATGATCTGGGCGAACTTTCTCCGCTGGCAAGTGCCTATGCAAGAGCAAGAGGTGCTGACAGAATGTCCTCTTACGGCGATTTCATCGCACTCTCCGACAAGGTTGACGTTTGCACCGCAAAGATGATCCAGCGTGAAGTTTCCGACGGTGTCATTGCCCCCGATTATGACGAAGAGGCGCTGGAGATCCTCAAGTCCAAGAGAAAGGGCACATACTGCATCCTGAAGATCGACGAAAACTATAAGCCCGCACCGATCGAAACCAAGCAGGTTTACGGCGTGACCTTTGAACAGGGCAGAAACGAACTCGACATCAACAAGGAACTGCTCTCCAATATCGTGACAGAGAACAAGGATATTCCGGCTGACAAGATGGATGACCTCCTGATCTCCCTGATCACTCTGAAGTATACACAGTCCAACTCTGTTTGCTATGTTAAGGACGGTCAGGCAATCGGCATCGGTGCAGGTCAGCAGTCCAGAATCCACTGCACACGTCTGGCTGGTCAGAAGGCAGACAACTGGTGGCTGCGTCAGTCTCCGCAGGTAATGGGTCTCCAGTTTGTAGACGGCATCCGCCGTGCAGACCGTGACAATGCAATTGATGTATATATCGGCGACGAGTACGAGGATGTACTGGCTGAGGGCACATGGCAGAACATTTTCAAGGTAAAGCCGGCAGTATTCACAGCAGAAGAAAAGAAGGCATGGCTTGCAAAGAATACGGACGTATGCCTCGGTTCTGATGCATTCTTCCCGTTCGGCGACAACATCGAGCGTGCAAAGAAGTCCGGCGTTGCATACATCGCAGAACCCGGCGGTTCGATCCGTGATGATAATGTCATCGAGACCTGCAACAAGTACGGCATCGCAATGGCATTCACTGGAATTAGATTATTCCATCATTGATGCGGGGAGCCCCCGCTGGCGTTACGCGCGGGTAAGTGAACAGATTCGATTGGTTTGCTTCACGCGGCGATAGCTTTACGAACCGCATGATTCCTTTGCTTCGCAAGCGGAATCATAGCTATCATAGTTTTTTGATTTACGAAAGAGGTGAATCCTGTGTATCAGAAAACCGACCTTGTGCTGGCACATCAGAACTGCCGGCATAACCGCACACAGCTGCGGAAAAGCGATCTTTGCGGCTGCTATCAGTGCGGCGAGATTTTCAAGCCCTCGGGATTACAGGCGGAGGACTGGACGGACGGCGGCGAAACGGCATTGTGTCCGCATTGCGGCATGGACAGCGTGATCGGCGATGCGGCAGGATTCCCCATTTCGGATGCATTTCTGGATGAGATGAAAGAACACCGGTTCAGCCTTTGAGGTGCAGTATGAGAAAATACAAATGGATCTGGAAAATTCCGATCGCCATATTTGTCTTGAATCTTGCATTTGTCCTGTTCTGCGGTGCTTTGACGCTGATTGACTATCACCGCTTCAAGAATGCAGATGGTATCATCAAGCCCATCATTACCGTAGCAGACTGGGAATGCAAATGCGGCATGGACAGGCAGATCGACGGATTGGTGTATTCCTTCACTTATAACCGTAATTCCGAAGGGGAATGGGAGGAAAGCGTAAGATCTGGTTCGTTCCATTTTCCGTTCGATACGGATACACTCATCACAAAAGAATATCAATAAGGAGGACATATCCCCCATGAAGATTTTAGTAGTTGGCGGCGGCGGCAGAGAACATGCCATCATCATGAAGCTTGCAGAAAGCCCCCGTACCACCGAAATTTACTGCGCACCCGGCAATGGCGGTATCTCCCGTTATGCCAAGTGCTGCGATGTCAAGGCAACCGACATTGACGGTATGGTTGCACTTGCCAAGGAGATCCAGCCCGATCTCGTTGTAGTTGCTCCCGATGATCCGCTCGTACTCGGCATGGTCGATGCGATGCAGGCAGAGGGCTTTATGACATTCGGCCCGAAGAAGAATGCTGCTATCATCGAAGGCAGCAAGATCTTCTCCAAGGATCTCATGAAGAAGTACAATATTCCCACAGGCGGCTATGAAGTGTTCACGGATAGTGCGTCTGCAATTGCATATATTAAGGAACAGAACACCTATCCGACTGTCATCAAGGCGGATGGTCTGGCACTCGGCAAGGGCGTTATTCTTGCACAGAATGAGCAGGAGGCTGTCGATGCCGTTGTTTCCATGATCGACGAAAAACAGTTCGGCGACAGCAGCACACGCATCGTTGTGGAAGAATTCCTCACAGGCCCGGAGGTTTCCGTTCTGTCCTTCACGGACGGCAAGACCGTTGTGCCGATGATCTCTTCCATGGATCACAAGCGTGCACTCGACGGCGACGAGGGTCTGAACACCGGCGGTATGGGTACGGTTGCCCCGAATCCTTATTACACAAAGGAAATTGCCGATATTTGCATGGAAACCATCTTCAAGCCCACCATTGCAGCAATGGCAGAAGAGGGCAGACCGTTCACCGGATGTCTCTATTTCGGTCTGATGCTGACTCCGAATGGTCCGAAGGTGATCGAGTACAACTGCCGTTTCGGTGATCCCGAAACACAGGTGGTTCTGCCACTGCTGGATACCGATCTCGTGGACATCATGGAAGCCACCTACAAGGGCAATCTTTCTGATCTCAATATCGTCTGGAAGCAGGAAAGCGCAGCATGTGTTGTCATGGCAAGCGGCGGCTATCCGGTGAAGTACGAAAGCGGCAAGGTGATCTCCGGTATGGACGACAAGGGTCAGACAGCCGGTGCATTCGTATACCACGCAGGTACAAAGTATGCGGATGGTGAGTTCCTCACTGCCGGCGGCAGAGTCCTCGGCGTGACAGCGACTGCCGATACCCTCGAAAATGCCCTGACACAGGCTTACAAGAGCGTGGAGCAGATCTCCTTTGAAAAGGTACACTATCGTAAGGATATCGGACAGCGTGCCCTTCAGGCAAAGTAAGGCAGGTGCTTTATGCATCCGAAACTCAAACGATGCTTTCAGTTCGGGCAGTATGCCAACATTCTGTTTCTGTCGTTCACCTTTATCACCCTGCTCTATTACTGGCTGATCGAACGTCATGAGATCGAGGTCGTTGCGCTGGAAATTGCTGCCTATACTGTAGAAACGGCAGGCTTCGTGATGATGCTCCTTTCGCTCATCAATTTCTGGAAGATCGTCCGGCATCGCTATGTCATGAAAGGCGCAATGCTGGTCTATCTGATCACAGAAGTCGTCATCATGATCATGGACTTCAATGCCAAGCGCATCCCGTTCTATGAATCCGGCTCTATGTGGCTGAACATCGGGCATTCCATCTTCTCCGCGGCCATCTGTTTTACCTACCTTTCACTTGAACCCAAAAACAATGCGCTGGAGGTTGCCATCGTTGTTGCGGAAACCATCATCCTGCTGGGTATGTTCGGCACGCTCCTCAACATCAATGTCTATATCAGCCTGTTTGCGAATTCCATCGGCTATGTGGTGCTCTTTTCCATTCTCCGCTTCCTCCATTCACAGGAGCGCATCATGGTGGACTGCCACGGTGACAGGGCGCGTGAACAGAATTTCAAAAGCTCGTTCTTTGATGAATTATGAATCCCATCCAATCTCTGATAGGTGAAGCCATGAATGAAAGACTGCCGTACCTTCGCGAAAAAACATCCCAGCTCACAACATCGCCGGGTGTATATCTGATGAAGGACGAAAAGGGCGGCATCATTTACATCGGCAAAGCCAAAAATCTTAAAAACCGTGTCAGCAGCTACTTTCGGGTATCTGCTGATCATACCCCGAAGGTGGCGAAGATGGTTTCCCATGTCTGGGACTACGACTTCATCGTCACCGACTCGGAATATGAGGCACTTCTGCTCGAATGCAGCCTCATCAAACAGCACAAGCCCCACTACAACATCCTGCTCAAGGATGACAAGGGCTACCATTATATCAAAATCTCCGATGAACCCTACCCGCGCATCACTGCCGAAAAGCAGAAAACAGGGGAGGGGACGTACATCGGGCCGTATACCGGCGGTTTTGTGACAAAATCAACCGTGGAGGAGGTCAATGCTGTCTTCTGCCTGCCGACCTGCCAGAAGAAATTTCCGCAGATGTTCCACAAGGGAAGACCGTGCCTGAACTACCACATCAAACGCTGTATGGGGCTGTGTCAGGGGAAGATCCCGCAGGAGCAATACGCGGAGATCATTGAGCAGGCAGTCAGCTATATCCGCAGCGGCAGCACCGAATCCGTGCAGCGCATGGAGCAGGAAATGGAAAAATCTGCAGAAGCACTTGATTTTGAACGCGCCGCCATGTACCGCGACCGCATCCGTGCGATCCAGAAAGCCGCGCAGTCGCAGAAGATCATTGACAACCGCTTTCGTGATGCGGATGTTATTGCATCCGCGGAAAGTCAGGAGGAGCTTTGTATTTCGGTGCTCATGTATCGTGACGGCAGACTGCATGACAAGCAGACCTTCCATTTCAATGACAACGCTGATGATGCGGAGCTGCAGTCCTTTGTGGCACAGTTCTACCACGGCAGAACGGATCTTCCGAAAGCCATTCTGCTCGAAGCTCCCATTCCCGATATGGAAATGCTCACGGAGATTTTCAGCGAACAGGCTGGCTTCCGTGTAAAACTCCATGTGCCGCAGCGAGGGGATGGCGTACAGCTTGTGCGCATGTCCAAGCAGAATGCCGTGGAGCATATCGCCGTGCGTACCAACCGTACCGGCAAAGAACTGCTTGCAGTCGAAGCACTCGGCAAGCTTCTGGGAATGCCGCAGGTTCCGAATTATATCGAAGCATACGATATTTCCAACCTTGCGTCCGAATCCATGGTGGCAGGCATGGTGGTCTTTGAAAACGGCAGACCGCTGAAAAAGGCGTACAAACGCTTCACCATCAAGGAATCCATGCTTCAGAATGACTATGCCTGTATGCAGGAGGTCATCCGCAGACGGCTTTCCCATCTGCATGACGGCAGCGACGAAGGCTTTTCACGAAAGCCGGATCTGATTCTGCTTGACGGCGGCAAGGGGCATGTCAATGCCGTTGCGCCGATCGTTGCAGATCTTGCGCCGGATATCGCGCTTTTCGGCATGGTCAAGGACAGCAAGCACCGCACCCGTGCCATTGCTACGGGCGGGGGAGAGATCAGCGTTTCAGGCACGCAAAGCGCGTTCCACCTGCTGACACGCATTCAGGACGAAGTGCACCGCTATTCCGTTGCGTTCATGCACAGTAAGCACAAGAAACGCAGCTTTTCCTCCGAACTGACACAGGTCGAAGGCATCGGGGAGAAGCTTGCGCAGAAGCTGATGCTGCATTTCAAAACCAAAGCCGCGCTTCTGGAAGCTGATGCAGAAACACTTGCAGCAGCAGGTATTCCGAAGAAAACTGCACAGCGGCTTTATGCCCATCTGCATCAATATGAAAGCCCTGCTCCCGATGGGGACTGGGCGATGGAGGAATCAGTATGAGAGTGATCACCGGCACAGCAAAGGGCGTGCGCCTGAAAACATTGGAGGGACTCGATGTCCGTCCGACAACTGACCGTGTGAAGGAGGGCATGTTCTCCTCTATTCAGTTTGAACTGTCCGGTTCTACCGTGCTCGATCTGTTTGCCGGCAGCGGTCAGCTTGGCATTGAAGCCCTGAGCCGCGGCGCAAAGCAGGCGGTATTTGTCGATCATTCCCCGCAGTCGATCCGTGTCATCAAGGAAAATCTGGAGAAAACAGAGTTTCAGAGTAAGGCGCAGGTGTATCAGAAAGAATCAGAGCATTTTTTTGCACTCTGTCCGGATGCTTTTTTTGATTTTATCTTTCTCGATCCGCCCTACCGCAAGGATATTTTGCAGGAAATTCTGCCGGATCTGATCCCAAAACTCAAAAAACACGGCAAAATTATCTGTGAACATGAAAAAGATTTGGAAATGCCGGAAAAAATTTTGAATTTACAGTTGCAAAAGCATTATTTTTATGGTAAAATAGTAGTATCGGTATACGCTTTTGAAGAGGAGGAATCGGAGTGAGACGAATAGCGGTTTGTCCGGGCAGCTTTGATCCGGTCACATTGGGACATCTGGATATCATTACCCGTGCTTCTACTCTGTTTGATAAGGTGATCGTACTGATTTCAACCAATGCCAACAAAAGCACAGCAAGCTTCACCGCAACAGAACGCATGATGATGATTGCGGAAGCGACAGCACATCTGGATAATGTTGTAATCGACATTCTGGATGGACTGCTGGTAGATTATGTAAAAAACGTAACAGCG
>CALGTT010000264.1 GCA_937901485.1 uncultured Ruminococcus sp. | reverse complement strand
GAGCAGGCGGATCTCCAGCCCCTGCAGCACGTCGATGAGGTGCTGGGTGCTGATGATATCCGCGCTGGACGGCTTGAGGCTGCCGCCCGGATGATTGTGCGCCAGCATGAATCTGGTACATCCGGTCATGAGAACTGTTTTCATCAGCTTCTGCGGATCGATATTCACATGATCCGGCACGCCTCTTGCGACCTCGTAGACATGACGCAGGCGCAGGCGTTCATCAAGACACGCCAGCAGAAGCACCTCCTGTTTCTTTTCTACTTTCAGGTGCTCATAGAAGAATGCACAGCGGTCATCAAAACGCTTCAGGGAAAGATTGCGTTCACCGGTGGTGCTGTAGAGCTTGAACACCTGCGGCAGCAGCTTAAACATCGTGGCGGCAACTTCCCCGACTCCCTCCACCTCAAGCAGTTCCTCATAGCTGGCATCGAGCACACCTTTGAGTGAACCGAATTCTCTGATGAGCTGGTGTGCAAGAGGGTTTGTGTTTTTCTGGGAATTGGCATAATAGAGGAGCATTTCAAGCACCTCGTGCTCAGCAAAGCCGGCAAGACCTGTTTCGTGGAAGCGTTTACGCATCCGCTTGCGGTGTCCGGCATGTAGATTATCCTTTTTATTGGATTCCTGTTTTTCGTGATTCATGGTATTACCCCCAATAAATTTGATTTTCACTCTTTTCAAATGTCCAAAAATGTGATATAATGAAAACAGATCACATTTTGGAAAGGAACACTTATGCGTACTGTTACTGTTTTACAGAATGATGCCGGTCAGAGACTGGACAAATTTCTGCTCAAGCTCATGCCGGACATGCCGAAAGGAATGCTCTACAAGCTCATTCGCAAAAAGGACATCAGATACAACGGCGCACGCTGCAAGGGTATGGAGATCCTGCAGTGCGGCGATGTTCTGACACTTTATGTAAAGGAGGAATTCTTCCCAAACGGCAAAAAAGCTCTGCCGTCCGCCGCATCCGGCAATATCATGCCGGTTTACGAAGATGCGGACATCCTCATTGTGTACAAGCCCTCCGGTATGTACGCACACAGCGGCAACGAAAAAAATGCGGTTTCGCTGGTGGATGAGATCACAAAATACCTGTTTAACAAAGGAGAATATCATCCGGAATCGGAGCAGACCTTCTCCCCTGCCCTGTGCAATCGTATTGACCGCAATACGGAGGGACTTGTGATCGCGGCAAAGAATGCGCAGGCATTGCGCACGATGAATGCGGCGATCCGTGACCGCCATGTGCACAAATCCTATCTCGCTGTGACTACCGCTCGCCTGCCGAAGCGTGCGGATGTCTGCACGGCATGGCTGAAAAAGGACAGCCGACAGAATATGGTACGGGTGCTGGATGCTCCGCCGGACAAGAGCTGGCAGAAGATCCGAACGGGCTACCGTGTGCTGGCAGAGAACCAGAATCATCAGCTTGTGCACATTGATCTGCTGACCGGACGTACGCACCAGATCCGCGCACATCTGGCACATCTCGGCGCACCGCTTCTGGGTGATCCGAAATATGCGTCCGGACGGTCGGCGGAGGAAAACCAGTGTCTTTGTGCCTACGCGCTGACATTTTCGGGACTTGCCGATCCCTGCCTTTCCCATCTGGAGGGAATGCGCGTGACTGCGCCTGTTCCCGCGTTTGTGAAAAAGTATTTTCCCGATGTGAAATTATGATTTGCTGTGCTTTCTGCGTTCTGCGGAAAGCTTTTTTCTTTGCCCCGTTTTAGGAGCTTCCTCCGGTTCTGGCTCTGTATCTGTTTGCGTGTCGGTATCGGATTCTTCCTCATAATCCAGCATGGCTTTCTCCATATCCGCAATCTCCGCTTCGTCCGGATAGAGGGTTTCCTCAGGATTGAATGCCTGCATATAGCTCTTGGTCTTGACTGGCATTCCCTTTTCATAAAGACGCTCATTGACGAATTCACTGCAAATGCTGTAAATGACGGCAAACATCGGAGATGCCACGATCATGCCGAACAATCCGAACAGACCGCCGCCGATGAATACCGCGGACAGGATCCAGAATGCGGAAAGTCCGAGCTGATCACCGAGGATCTTCGGGGCGATGATATTGCCGTCGATCTGCTGAATGGCAACAACAAAGATGAGGAAAATAAACGCCTTTTCGGGCGAGAACAGGAACATGAGGAGAACGGACGGAATCGAACCGATGTACGGACCGAAAATCGGGATGGCATTGGTACATGCCAGAAGAAGGCTGATGAGCAGGGCGTAGGGCATCCGGAAAACGGTCATCACAATGAACGTGATCACACCCATGAGCATACAGTCGAGTGCAACGCCTGTAAAGTAGCCGATGAACTTCTTGTTGACATTGGACGTAAAGCGGAAAATCCTGCGTGCGCCTGCCGGAGAGCAGAGTGCGCAGATTATTTTCTTCCCCTGTGCTATGAAATTTTCCTTACTGTACAGCAGGTAAATCGAAACAATGACACCAAGCACCGCATTCTTTACAGTGTTGAGGATACTCATCAGTCCATTGGTCAGATTGGCAAGCAGTCCGTCAGCGGAGAAGATCTTTTGCAGATTCGGTTCGATCTGCTCAAGGATGCTTAATAGGACAGCTTCCGTATTTTCAAAGTTCAGCATGAGATCCTCACCGAGGAAGGCGGTCTTTTCAGAAAGCGTATCAAAAATATCGCGGATCTTCAGCTCCATCTGGTGGAGGAATTCAGGATCCATGACTTTATCACTGATGCTCTGGATGTTGGTGATGATCTCCGGAATGATGCTGGCGATCAAGGCGGCGAGAGCGGCAAGCAGCAGTCCGACACTGATGGCAACGGACATACCGCGGACAAGCCGTTTGTGCGGCTTCTTTTTGTTGATGACCTTGCCCAGGAGCTTTTCGATCGTTTTCATCAGGGGGTTGAGCAGATAGGCAATGACAAAGCCCCAGATGATGGGCGAGCTGACGCTGATGATCTTGGAAAAGGCTGTGGTGAAAATTTCGATCCGGAATGCCACCATGATCATAAGCAGACAAACAGCGAAAACAATAATGGCATATAGGGCGATGGTATTGTAACGTTTGTTGAATTCAAACTTCATACAGATCCTCCTGTAGTTGATGATCGGATAATCTCTTTGTGATAAGCTCCGTGACCAGCTTCGGGTTTGCTCTGCCGCCGGAGGCTTTCATGCACTGCCCGACCAGATATCCAAGCGCGTTGGTTTTTCCGCGGCAATAATCACGGACGGATTTTTCGTTTTTATCGTCTTTTCAATCAGTAAGTCCACTGTATGCATTCTTCAATTCCCCCTGTAT
>CALGTT010000263.1 GCA_937901485.1 uncultured Ruminococcus sp. | reverse complement strand
CCAGCTTGTCGGTGATCTGCTGAGTCTTGCCCGTATGGACAACGCCACACAGGAATATGAAATGCTGCCGTTCAATCTCAGTGCCGCGATCAATGCGACCGCACTGCCGTTTGAAAGTCAGGCGTTTGAGATGCACAAGAATCTGGAGCTGGATATTCAGCCCGGTGTGGAATACTGCGGCAGTGAGAAGCATATCCGCCAGCTTGCGGCGATCTTTATTGACAATGCCATGAAGTATTCCAATGAAAACGGCATCATCAAGATCACGCTCATGAAGCGCGGTGATAAGGCGGTGCTGGAATTCTACAATACCGGCTGTGAGATTTCGCAGTCAGAAACGGAGAAGATCTTCGAACGCTTCTACCGCGGCGATAAGGCGCGCAGCAATACGGGCAAAAACGGCTACGGTCTGGGACTTGCCATCGCCAAGAGTATTATGGACATCCACAAGATCCGATTTCAGGTCACCTGTGAACAGGGAAAATGGATCCGGTTTTTGCTGACGTTGTAAGAGGACATAAGGCAGCACCGTTCAAACACTGTCTGACGGCTTAAAAAAGCGGGACTCGGGGGTGCAACCCCCGCATATCCCTCCCCCGCATTGCGGGGGAGGTGCCGCCGATGCGCCCCCTTAGAAAAAGACTTTTTCTACAAGCTGAATCATGATAAAAACATATCAAGGAGGACACTATGAATCATCTTTACGAAACCATTCTTTCACGCAGAAGCGTAAAATCCTACACCGGCGAGCAGGTATCGCAGGAACTGCTCGAACAGGTCATCGAAGCCGGCAGATATGCCCCCACGGGCATGAATGCCATGTCACCGGTCTTTATTGCGGTGCAGAACCCCGAAATGATCGAAAAGCTCTCACGCATGAATGCCGCTGTCATGGGCATGGAAACCGATCCGTTCTATGGTGCGCCCACTGTGATTCTCGTGCTGGCAAACCGTGAGCGCAGTACATGGCTTGAGGACGGCTCACTTGCCATGGGCAATCTCCAGCTTGCCGCACATGCACTGGGACTCGGAAGCTGCTGGATCCACCGCTGCTATCAGATGTTCGAGAGCGAGGAGGGCAAAGCACTTCTCAAAGAATGGGGCGTGGAGGGCGATTATGCCGGTGTCGGCTGCTGTATCCTCGGCTACCAGAAGGAAGAACCCAAGCCCCGCGTGGCAAGACGCGAGGGACAGGTGTTTTATGTCAGATAATAGGCATCTCTGATGCATTGCGCAGAGCTTCGGACGATCATCCGCGGTTCTGCGCTTTTTTTGGCGGAAATATGCAGTGCAGTGCTCAATTTCACCAAAAAACGACATGGGGAACAACATGGTTTGTGAAGCTTGTCAAGGTTGTACAGATTCCCTTGACACAGGCATTTTAATGTGTTATGATTAATTATAGGTATCACCGGATGGGTGGTATCCGACCAGAAAGAAAGCGCGGTGAATGATTTGCACTACCAGATGCTGCTGCTGCCGGAACGCGGCGAATGCGCAGAAATGTTCTACCATACTCCGGATGCCGTACAGCAGGATGCAGCGGGACTGCATCTTCCACAGGGCGCACGGATCACCTTTGATGCCTATTATAACCTGTTCCCTGCGCTGACATACCGCAAATATACCGTTTGCACCACACCGGAGCTGACCGTCCGTGTACAGGGAAACGGCACTGTATGCCTCAATGCCTGCGCTGCTGACGGCGCGATCCTTGCACAGGAACGCGCGGATTTTGCACATCCGCAGACTGCGGACATTACTCTGAAGCTCACACTGCCTGCGGAAACTGCCGCGGTGTACTGGAGTTGTCAGGCAAACGCGCAGTGCACACTCTCTGACGCATTCCTGACCTTTGCAGAAGCCCCCATCCGTACTGTGACGCTTGCTGTCGGCATCTGCACCTATTGCCGCGAGGAATTCGTCCTGCGCAATGCCGCACTGATCGACAGGCAGCTTGCACGGATGCCCGATGCCCCCCACCGCCTGTTCATCGCTGACAACGGCGGCACGCTTGCAGGGCAGCTTCCGGCATCTGCGCGTGTGCAGCTTGTGACGAACCCCAATACCGGCGGTTCGGGCGGCTTTGCACGCACCATGCAGGAAACACTGTGCGCGGATACGGCGTTCACACACCTGCTCCTGATGGATGATGATATTTCGTTCCGTCCGGAGATCCTCGAAAGGCTGGTGTATTTTCTCAGCCATTGCCGTACAGAATATGCCCATGTGACCGTCGGCGGCGCAATGTGCCTGCTCGATGCCCCGTGGATGCAGTTCGAAGCCGGTGCACTGTTTCTCCCCGGCGGCGTACTCAATGGACTGATGCAGAACCTTGACCTGCGCAAGGCGGAGAACTGCATTTACAATGTCTCTGCACCGCATAAACCGGACTACAATTCGTGGTGGTGCTGCTGTATGTCCGTCGAAAAGATCCGCGAAGCGGGACTGCCCATGCCCTTCTTTTTCAAGATGGACGATGTGGAATATGCCCTGCGTCTTGGACAGCCCGTGGTCTGTCTGCCCGGCTTGTGCGTGGCGCATGAGGATTTTGTCAGAAAATACAATCCGGCACTCGAATATTATATCACGCGCAACACCCTGTTCACCGCCGCAATGCACGGCAGACAGGGCGGAAAAGCAGGCATGATCCGCCGGATGCTCTCTGCTGTTCTGCGCAGTGTGCTGCTCCAGCGGTATGATACCGCAGAGCTGATCCTGCGCGCTTACCATGATTTTCTCAGGGGTACGGCGTTCCTCGGACAGACCGATCCGGCCGCCCTGCACCATGAGATCCTACAGTCAGCCCCCAGCTTTGTCGAAGCACCGGAGGGTACACAGCTTACAAAACCCGTTCCCGTGTCCGGTTGGCTGCGGATGCTCTCGCTCGGCGGAATGCTCCTGCCGTGCAATCGGGAATCCGCAGTGGTCGATGCCTTTTTTGCCGGCTCAGCGGAGGGCTTCCGTGTGCGGGAGCTGCTTCATTTCAGCCCCAAGACCAAAACGGGCTACCGTACACGCCTTTGCCGTGCACGCGCCGCAAAGCTCCTGCTCAGAACCTGCTGTATGGCACTGCGCCTGCTCTTTGTGCGCCGCAGCCTGTGCACACAGTCCGATGCACTGCAAAGCATGGAATTCTGGGAAAAGTATAATCATATCAATTCATGAAATTATCGTCCGGCGGCAGAGCCAGAATTTATCTGCGCCGGCGTGAAGATACAGCTGTCCGCGGTACTGCGCATGATCTGGAATGCGTACTGCCATTGGAAAGGATCATTGTTTTGAAGAAGATTTCTCTGATACGAAATAAGATACAGCAGCCCGCTGCTGCCGATGCGATTCAGCCGGTCAGCACAGAGCTGCCGCGCCTGACCGATCACGCAAAATGCACCGGATGCGGTGCGTGTATGGCTGCCTGTGCGGTCAATGCCATTACCATGCAGGAGGGGAAGGGCGGCTTCCTCTATCCGCAGATCAACGAGGCACAGTGCACCGGATGCGGTGAATGCACCGCACGCTGTCCGGTGAACGAGCCGCGCACCAATAATTTCAAGCGTCCCGACTGCTATGCTGCACAGGCGGACGAGGAACAGCGCGAGATCAGTGCTTCCGGCGGCTTTGCCGCAGTGCTTGCCGCAAACTATGTCAGCAACGGCGGCTATGTCTGCGGTGCGGCATTTGTCAATGCTTTGCAGGTACAGCACATCCTCATCCATGAACCGGAGGAGCTGGTGCGCCTTGCCGGTGCGAAATATACTCAGAGCACCATTACACCGGAGGTTTACCGCGAGATCCGCACGCTCCTGACGCGCGGCGAGCGCGTGCTGTTTATCGGATGCCCCTGTCAGGTTGCCGGCATGTATGCGTTTCTTGGGGAAAGCTATCCGAATTTCCACACCCTCGACATCGCGTGCAGCGGTGTGGTTTCCGAAAAGATCCTCCGGCAGTACCTTGCCGAGAGCTTTCCGGACAAGGAAGTCTCTGCCATTGCCTACCGCAACAAAAAGAAGTACGGCTGGAGCTCCTCCATGAACATCGAATTCACCGACGGCACGGAATTCCACGAAAAATGCAAGGGCAATTTCTTCTATGAAATGTTCCAGTCCGACTATTCCATCCGTCCCTCCTGCGGCAGATGCCAGTTTGCCAAGCTCCCCCGTCAGGGCGATGTGACCTGCGGCGATCTGTGGAGCATCAGCAAATTCCATCCCGACTGGAGCGACAAAAAGGGCACATCCTATGTGACCTTCAACAACCAGAAGGGCGAACAGCTTGCCGGTGCAATGCGGGAAACGCTTGCGCTGTTCGAGCCGATCCCCTTTTCCGAGGCAGCCTACGGCAACCGTGTCCTGACTGAGCGTCCGCCGCGTCCGGCACTTGCTGAACGCTTTCTTGCAGGCGTAGGGCGTGTTCCCCTGCGCAGACTGCTGAAAAGCTGTATGGAAAAGACCTATGATGTGGGCATTGTCGGACTTTGGTACGGTTTGAATTATGGCAGTGTTCTGACCTATTACGCACTCTATAGGGTGCTTTATGATATGGGCTATGAGCCGCTTCTGATCGACAAGCCGACCTTCCTCTGGTCGCCCCGCTATGCCGACCACGGCACACTCGCACACCGCTTCATCCGCAAGCACTGCAATGTCAGCAGGCGCAGGGTGAATGCCGAAGACTGGCGCATTCAGGGTGAGCAGTGCGATACGTTCATCGTTGGCTCGGATGTGGTCTGGAACTATGAGATCTGCGGCAGAAGCAGCGGTAATTATCTGTTCCTTGACTTCGTGCCCGATGACAAACGCAAGCTTGCCTATGCCTCCTCCTTCGGCGGCGTGTACAATGCACCCGAATGGCTGGCACGGCAGAACCGCTATTATCTGCAAAAATTCGACGGCGTTTCCGTCCGTGAGGATGCCGCTGTCAATCTGTGCAAAACACATTTTGATGTCAGGGCGGACAAGGTGCTCGATCCGGTGTTCCTGTGCGATATGCACTGGTTCCACGAGGCAGCCGATGCCTCGGAGATGGAGCTGCCGGAGCGTTATCTTGCATCCTACATCCTCGGTGCGAGCGTAAAGAAGCGCGATTTCATTCAGGATGCCGCCAAACAGCTCGGCTGTGAGATGTTCAATGTGATCAACCCCAACGAGCCGGAGAACTGCCGGAAGATCATGAAGTTCCCGACCGTGTCCAATCCGACCGTGGAGGACTGGCTGCACCTGATCCGTGACTGCACGCTGTATATCGGCGATTCCTTCCACGGACTGTGCTTTTCCATCCTGTTCCGCCGCCGTTTTGTCTGCATCATCCGCAAGGACATGCCCAGCCGCGACCGCTTTGAAACGCTCCTGCGCATCTGCGGTCTGGAGGACAGACTGCTGTACATGGAACAGGACAATACCGACCGCCTCCATCTGCTGGAGGAGGACATTGACTATGAAGCGGTGGAACGCCGCCTCGCTCCCTATCGCGAAGAATCCATGACATGGCTGCGTACCCACATGGAGCAGCCTGTGCAGGCACTGCACAATGATACACCGGAGGAGCTTGCAGAGCGTCTGAGCAGGATGCAGTACGAGATCTTCTCCCTCCAGCGTGAGCTGGAAGCTCTGCGCCCGAAGAATCCGAAGCAATCTTAAAGAAAGGATGGGATAAGACTTGATCAAAACTCTGATACAGAACAAATATCTGTTCACCCAGCTTGTCAAACGGGATTTCCGTCAGAAATATAAGAAGACCACCCTCGGTTTTCTCTGGAGTGCCCTCAACCCCCTGTGTGAGTTCGCCATCATGATGCTGATCTTCAAAAATCTGTTCGGCAGGGACACTCCCCACTACACCATCTACCTGCTCAGCGGTGTGCTGGTGTACAATATGTTCTCCGCTGCTACCCACGGCGGCATGACTGCCATCCTTGCCAATGCCGGCATCATCACCAAGATCAACATGCCGAAATGGTTCTTTGTCCTCTCAAAGAATGTCGCCTGTCTTGTGGATTTCGGCATCACGTTCCTGATCCTTGTCATCTATATGTTCATTGACCAGATCACCTTTTCATGGAAATTTGTGTTCCTGCTCATACCGCTCGGATGCCTTTTGCTGTTCAATTTCGGTGTCAGCATGATCCTTTCGACCATGTACGTTTTCTTCAAGGATACGCAGTATCTCTACAATATCTTCTGCCGACTGCTCAATTACCTCAGCGCGATCTTCTGGCAGGTAACGATCCTGCCGGAGCAGGTACGCGGTCTGCTGAAGCTCAATCCGCTGTTCGACTATATCATGTATTTCCGCAGCGTCATCATTGACGGCATCGTTCCCTCCCTGACGGACAATCTCATCTGCATCGGTTATGCTGTGGGATTCTTTCTGATCGGGTGCATCGTTTATAAGCTGAACAACAAGAAGTTTATCTATTATCTGTAAGGAGGATGGGACAATGGTAGAAGCAAAAAATGTATCCATCCGCTATGTCTCCGGCGAAATTCAGGACATCGGTCTGAAGGACTGGGTGATCCACAAGATCAAGAGAGATCTGGACAGAAAGGAATACTGGGCGGTCGAGGATGTGTCCTTCCGCATTGAAAAGGGCGATTTTCTTGGAATTATCGGCACAAATGGTGCAGGTAAATCCACCATCCTCAAATCCATCGCCGGTATCCTCCCGCCGCAGAAGGGGCATGTCACCACGGACGGCAGAGTCGTTGCCCTGCTCGAACTTGGCACGGGCTTTGACGGCGAGCTGAATCTGCGCGAGAATGTCTACATGCGCGGCGCACTGCTGGGCTATTCGCAGGCATTTCTGGATGAGCGTGTGGACGAGATCCTCGAATTTGCCGAGCTGACGGAATTCCAGAACCGCCGCTTCAAGCAGCTTTCTTCCGGTATGAAATCCAGACTTGCCTTCTCCATCAGCTGTCTGGTCAACCCCGACATCCTTATCCTCGATGAGGTGCTTTCCGTCGGTGACGGTGCGTTCCGCAAAAAGAGCGAGGAAAAGATGATGGAGATCATCCGCGGCGGCGCGACTACCATTTTTGTATCGCACTCCCTGTCGCAGATCAGAAGACTCTGCAACAAGATCCTCTGGCTCGATCACGGAAAAATGGTCGGCTTTGCCCAGACGGGCGACGAGGTGCGCGAGCTTTGCGCGAAGTATGAACGGTATCTGCGTATGCGCAAGTCCGACCGCAATGCCAAGCCCAGCCTTGCACCGCTGACGGCA
>CALGTT010000262.1 GCA_937901485.1 uncultured Ruminococcus sp. | reverse complement strand
ATACAAATTTCAGCAGATAAAAAATGCAGACCCCGAATCTTTCGTTTCGGGATCCGCATAAAATATGCCGGACGTAATCCATTATGCCTGAAACAGGCACCGGATAAAGTTATACATCAGCGGAATGACTGTACTGCTGTCGTGGCCGCCGCCCGGTACAGAAATATAGATATTCTCTGTACCATGTTCCGTAAAGAGATTA
Source organism: uncultured Ruminococcus sp. (assembly GCA_937901485.1). Taxonomy (GTDB): domain Bacteria; phylum Bacillota; class Clostridia; order Oscillospirales; family Ruminococcaceae; genus UBA3855. Next base: position 5,634 of record CALGTT010000262.1, on the reverse strand, counting down.
TGATACTGTTCCGGATAGCTTCCCACCATCCCGTCATTCGTACCGCCTGCAATCATCAGTACATACGGCTGATAGGGTGCGTCAATCCGAATCTCCTCCTTGCTGATACAGCCCGGATGATCCATGAACTGATCCTTGGTCGGGAAGATGCCGGGGGCCGGCGCGCCCGCTCCGATATATCCGATTTTATCCTTACAGACAATACCGATATAGAGCGACTCTCTGCCGCCCATCGAAAAGCCGGTGATGGCAGTGTTGTCCTTGCCGGTCTTTACGCTGTAGGTGGACTCAATATGCGGCATCAGATCCTTTGTCAGATCGTTGATGAAGTTGTCATATGCCGCGTTGTTGAAGTCATCCATGCCGGAGCAGGCATCCTGCGAATCGCTCGAATAGATGTAGGGGAACACCACGATCATGTCCTCTGCCTCGCCCGAAGCGATCGCATTGCCGATGATCTGTCTTGTGTACATCGTGCCGTTGCCCTGAATGATCATGCGGTCCTGATTTTCCCAGTAGCCGTGCATCACATAGAGCACCGGATATTTCTTGTTCTTGTTGTAGTTTGCCGGCAGCAGGATGTTGTAGGGCTTGTTTCTCTTGCAGGTGTTGGAGTAATATGTGCCGCTCTGGATCGTGCCGTACTGTGTGCCGGACTTTTCCTGACGCGCGTCAGCGGGTTCAAACTCCACCATCGTCTGCTGACATTTCGCTGTGAATTCTGCCATGGACAGTACCGCCTGGCTTTCGTTGTCAGATGCTGTACTGTCAGGAGTAAAATTTACGATTTTCCCCATGATATAATCGGAGAGCTGCTTGATGTCATTATCATCTGCCTTGCCGTTCTGGTTGACATCTGCTGCAAACATTGCCATTTCATCAAAAAAGCCCTTGGCATTGCCCTTCTTCGCTGCGGCAAGGTCAAAGCCGTTAATTACGCCGTTGCAATCAACGTCGCCGAGCGTATACTGATCTGTGACAGGAGGTTCAATCGTTGGAGGCTCGGTCGTCGGAGGCTCGGTTGCCTGCGGAATTTCGGGCTGTCCTGCGCCGACAATGCTGGTATCCTTGATCGCGCCGATGGCTTCGTCAATATAGAAGTTGTTGGTGCTCTCTGCGGTTTCGATGTAGAGCATCATATTGGTCGCATCCTCAGGGATCTTGTAGCTCTTGTTGGCAAGCTGTGCCCATTCACCCTGTACACCGGTCACTTCTGCAATGGTGGAGTAGTGTGCTTCACCATCCGCGCCCGTGTACTGGAGCTTCATATAGAAGGTTTCGGTCGGCTCACCGTCAAAATAGGTCACGTTCGCGCTGAAGCTGTATTCATTACCCGGTACGAATGCAAGAGGATTGAGTGTTCTGTATGCGCCGTTCCATGTGGATTCTCTGTTCTGCACCAGCAGGGACTCATCGCCCACATACGCGGTTCTGCCGGAGGTCATGATCGTTGCCGCGCCTCTGCTTTCCCATGTGCAGGTGTCGCCCTCAAAGCCGTCCTGATAGTACCAGCCGTACTTGTTCGGCTCGGGTGCAGAGGGTGTGCCCGGACCATCCGACGGGCTGTCCGGCAGTTCCATTGTACCGTCCTTCATTGTAACAACAAAGGTCGTTACGCTCTGTCCGGGAAGCTGTGCCCAGAATGCAGTACCATCATTTTCCAGATTCTCTGTCAGCACGAGGTTGGAGCTGCCATCGGAACGATAGCGGTCAACATCCGTGATCGCGCCGCTTGCAAAGCTGAAGTTCTGCGCATAGCCCTCTGTGCCCTTGTTGATGGCAACGATCGTAACCTGATTGTCGCTGCCCTTATACGCGGAAATCAGCACGTTATCCGCAGGGGACTCGGTTGCCGCAATGCGGACATCGCCCGGACGTACATACTTGGAGAAGTGCGCCATCATGTAGCCGCGCTTACTGATCGAACCGTCCTCGTTCATCGGGCCGTAGTTGCGGCGGATGTACCACCATACATAGGCACTCATATTACCAACAACCAGACCATTGTGGATGTTTTCTGCAACATCCAGAGCCTCCGGCCAGCGTTCGTTGGAATTGGGTTCACTGTTGGGCACATAGACCTCGGTCATCCAGATTTCCTTGCCGCAGCTTTCCAGTGCAGGGTAATTCATCCAATCTCTTGTTGTACCATAGAAATGCGTACCAAAGAGGTCGCAGTTTGCCATTGCTTTCTGGTTGTTCAGGATCTTGGAATAGTATTTCTTACCACCGTCTTTGCCGCCTAAAATCCACGAAGCGTTCTCAGGAGAATACTGGAACGATTCCGGAGACATCAGTCTTGTGCTCGTGATCTGATCGCCGTAATTGGCAAGGAAGTCCGTTGTTTCATCCGATGACCAGTATGTCCAGTCATGCGCATAGTCCGGCTCGTTCTGTACGGAGATCGCATACAGGTCAACGCCGTTGTTCTTCATATATGTACCGAAATCGTTCAGATGCTTTGCGTATGCACCATAATTGGATTTCGGCAGATGCAGCTTGCCGTTGCTGCCGCCCGATTCTGCAAGGTTAGCCGGCGGCTCCCACGGGGAAGCGAACACGGTAACACCCATCTGTGAAGCTGCCTTTGCGGTCGGCACTGCCTTGCTCCACTGGTTCTTGTCGGGGTTGACAAAGATACGCAGCACCGTGAAGCCGAGCTGGTTGTCACCATTGCCGAAAGCGGTCTTCCTCTGGGCTTCTGTCAGATCCTGTCCCGTCCACTCCGGATGGTTGATACCGCCGAAGCCGCGGATGTACTGGTATTCCTTTGAGGTGTCGATGATGCAGGTTTCCGCTGCACCGGCACTGTCTTCACGGGGGAGCACCGCAGCCATGGAGAATATCATTGCAGCTGCTGTGATGCCGGAAAACAGTGATTTCCATGTTTTCATGCTCATAGAAGTCACTCCTTATCCTATGTTTCGTAACGTACTTTTCCCGATGTAGTACAATTATATTGTAAACGTTTTTTGAATAAATTGCAACCCCATATTTGTAGATTTGGTGGACAAAATGCAGATTGCGAAAACGTTCGCGCGAACGTTTGCGAGTTCTGTAATCACGCAGATTCGTGAAAACAGTCTGTATCTATCGGATTCAAAATTTACAATAAATTTACATATGCTTCCTTTGTCCTTTTTGCTTGCAATCCGGCGGAAGATGTGCTATAATGAATCAGTGCGTGATTTTCAGCCGCGCAGACCGGCTTTATCGGAAGGGAGAGAAATGTATGGAATTTCACAGCTTCGGGCATCCGTCCGCGCCCGTTCTGCTGCTGATTCACGGGACGCTGACACCTTGGCAGATCTGGAAAACGCAGATCGCGCATTTCAGCCGCAGTTACCATGTGATCGCTGCCGCGCTTGATGCGCATACTGAGGAGGAAAACAGTGAATTCCGTTCGATCGAACAGCAGGCGGAGAAGATCGCTGCCCATCTGGACTCGCAGTGCATCCGGCAGGTCGATACCGTCTGCGGCATCTCGCTCGGCGGTGTGATCGCCTATCATTTCTGGAAAGCCAGCGGCATCCCCGTGCATCATCTCATCCTTGACGGTGCACCCCTTGTGCGCATTCCGCGCATTGCGGAGGTGTGCATGATCTGGAATTACCGCCGCATTCTCCGCGCGTCCCGACAGCGTGATCCGAGGACGCTTGCCGCGTTTAAGCGCGATTTTCTGCCGGAGCAATATCTGGAAAGCTACCTGAAGATCGCCGACCGCATGTCGGATGATTCCATCTGCGCACTCCTGCGCTCGGTCTGCCGCTATGAGCTGACAGCGGACATGCCGTCCGGAACGCGTGTACTGTTTCTCCATGGCACAAAGGGCAATGAGATGATCTCTGCAAAGGCAGCAAAACGGCTGCGGCAGCATCTTCCGGAGCTGGAGATCCTCTGCTGTGAGGGACGGGCGCATTGTGAGATTGCTGTGTATCGTCCTGAAAAATGGCTGGAAATCGTTGAAAATTGGATGCATCAGGCATAGCATCCAAAGCAAGGAGGTTACTATGAAAAGAGAACGTTTGGGCAGCCGTCTGGGCTTCATTCTGCTCAGTGCGGGTTGCGCGATCGGCATTGGCAACGTCTGGAAGTTCCCCTACATGGTCGGGCAGAATGGCGGCGGCTTGTTTGTGCTGATCTATCTGTTTTTCCTGATCATTCTGGGAGTCCCGGTCATGACGATGGAATTTTCTCTCGGACGCGCCAGCCAGAAAAGTCCGGCGCGTATGTATCAGGAGCTGGAACCGGAGGGGACGAAGTGGCATTTCCACGGACTCGCGGCAGTTATCGGCAATTACATCCTCATGATGTTTTACACGACTGTCTGCGGCTGGATGCTGCGGTACTTTGTGGACATGGCAAAGGGCGATTTTGTCGGGCTGGATGCCGGCGGCGTGGAGCAGCATTTCAACACGATGCTCGGCAGTGCCGGAATGCAGGTGCTGTACATGGGCATTGCTGTGCTGATCGGCTTTGCGGTCTGTGCTGTCGGCTTGCAGAATGGTCTGGAGAAGATCACAAAGTTTATGATGATCGCGCTTTTAATGATTATGATCGTGCTTGCCGTCAACAGCATTTTCATGGATGGCGGTGAGGAGGGGCTTGCATTCTATCTCCTGCCGAGCATTGAGCGCGTCAAGGATGTGGGCATTGCCAATGTCATCGTAGCCGCGATGAATCAGGCATTCTTCACACTCAGCCTCGGCATGGGCGCGATGGCGATCTTCGGCAGTTACATTAACAAGGAACGTGCGCTCATGGGCGAGGCGGTCAATGTGGCACTGCTTGACACCTTTGTGGCACTTGCTTCCGGTCTGATCATGTTTCCGGCGTGCTTTGCTTATGATGTGGAGGTTGGAAGCGGCCCGCCCCTGATCTTCATCACGCTCCCGAATATCTTCAACTATATCCCGTTGGGAAGGCTCTGGGGCAGTCTGTTCTTCGTGTTCATGAGCTTTGCGGCACTCTCCACGGTGCTGACCGTCTTTGAGGGAATCCTCGCCTGCACGATGGACATGTTCGGATGGAGCAGAAAGAAATCCTGTCTCATCAACGGCATTCTGATGTTCCTGCTCTCCCTGCCCTGTGCGCTCGGCTTCAATCTGCTCAGCGGCTTTCAGCCGTTCGGGGAGGGGACAAGCGTGCTCGATCTGGAGGATTTCATCGTGAGCAATCTGATCCTGCCGCTTGGCTCTCTGGCGTTCATTCTGTTCTGCACGAGCAAAAAAGGCTGGGGATGGGATAAATTCACCGCCGAGGCAAACACCGGCAAGGGTCTGAAGATACAGAAATGGATGCGCTTCTACATGAGTGTGATCCTGCCCGTCATTGTGGCGATCCTGTTCGTTGTGGGCATCTGGAATTTCTTTCGTAAGTGATCTGAACAAAATACCGGAGAACGGTGCTTCTCCGGTATTGTTTTGTGAATAAGCATAGTCAAGATGCATAGTGGGATGTGTTGAAATTTGATGAAACATACAATAATCAGAAAACCGCTTGACAAAGTGATGGAAATGTGGTATAGTATATAAGGTGATTTTCACCGATACCCCTTTCAATGTCTGGGTGTGGCGCAGTTGGTAGCGCGCTACCTTGGGGTGGTAGAGGCCGTGGGTTCAAGTCCCGTCACTC
>CALGTT010000261.1 GCA_937901485.1 uncultured Ruminococcus sp. | reverse complement strand
CCCGCAAGGAATCATACAGCCACGACTCGCGCAACCCCATCGTCGAGGACGGCACACTGGAGGACGACCAGAACCGCCGCGACTTCACCATCAATGCGCTTGCCGTATGCCTCAATGCAGAGCGCTTCGGACAGCTCACCGACCCCTTCGACGGACTTCTCGACATGGAAGACCGCCTCATATGCACGCCGCTCGACCCCGACGTGACCTTCAGCGACGACCCCCTACGCATGATGCGCTGCATACGCTTCGCCACGCAGCTCAACTTCTACATCGAAGAGGAGACCTTCGAGTCGCTCACACGCAATGCCGAGCGCATCAAAATCATCTCCAAGGAGCGCATCATCGACGAACTGAACAAGATTATAGCCTCCCCCACCCCTTCAAAGGGTTTCGTGGAACTCGACCGCTGTGGTCTGCTACCCCTCATCTTCCCCGAACTGGCAGCACTGCAGGGCATAGAGACAGTGAACGGGCGTGCCCACAAGGACAACTTCTACCACACGCTGGAGGTACTCGACAATATTGCCCGGCACACCGACAACCTATGGCTACGCTGGGCAGCCCTGTTGCACGACATAGGCAAGCCACGCACCAAGCGCTGGGATCCGCGCCTGGGGTGGACATTCCATAATCATAACTTCATCGGTGAAAAGATGATACCCACCATCTTCCGCAACATGAAGCTGCCGATGAACGAGAAGATGAAGTATGTGCAGAAACTCGTAGGGCTCCACATGCGCCCCATCGTGATTGCCGACGAGGAGGTCACCGACAGCGCCGTGCGCCGACTGCTCTTTGAAGCGGGCGACGATATCGACGACCTGATGATGCTGTGCGAGGCCGACATCACCTCGAAGAACGAACTGCGCAAGCAGCGTTTCCTCGACAACTTCCGCCTCGTGCGCGTGAAGCTCAAGGACCTTGAAGAGCGCGACCGCATACGCAACTTCCAGCCGCCTGTCGATGGCGACGAGATCATGCGCACCTTCGGCCTCACCCCCTGTGCTGAGGTGGGTGCCCTCAAGAGCAGCATCAAGGATGCCATCCTCGACGGCATCATCCCCAACGAGCACGATGCCGCCTATGAGTATATGATGAAGAAAGCCAAGGAGATGGGGCTGAGCAAAGTGGATAGTTGATAGATGAAAGTGGACAGTTGCCGTCCAAACAGCAGTTTTCAATTCTCTACTTTTCTTTCCACTTTCAACTTTCATCTTTCAACTCAACAAAGTGCTTCACCATCTTATCGCCGAGGGCGAACATCAGCAGCAGGATTTCAAGTACGAAATCTCCGATGCACGCAAGATTGCGCGCACCCTTTCAGCCTTTGCCAATACCGACGGAGGCCGCCTGCTCATTGGAGTGAAAGACAATGGCAAGATTGCCGGTGTGCGCAGCGATGAAGAAATATATATGGTAGAGGCCGCTGCTACCATGTATTGCACACCTCCCGTGGCGTGCCACATGAGTGTCCATCGAGAAGAGGGTCACAATGTCGTGATTGCCGAGGTGGAGGCTACGGAGAAGCGCCCCGTGCGTGCCCAGCTCGAAGACGGCAAGCTATGCGCCTTCGTGCGAATTGCCGATGAGAATATCGTGGCATCACCCGTACAGATGGCGTTATGGCGCGAGGCTACCGACGACGCAGGTACGCTACTTCCTTTTAGCCAGCGCGAGCGATCGCTGCTGCACCTGCTTGCCGATGCTCCCGAACCTCTGAGCCTCAACCGCTTTGCCCGCCTCGGTCGCCTGCCGCGCCATAGAGCCGTTCAGCTATTGGCACAGTTTATCCGCTTCGGCATCGTGAAGCAGCAGTTCATCAACCACACATTCGTATATGTGGCTACCGAAGAAGGTGAATAAGCGTCGTAATTGTCTTTATTTACCCTGCTGCAGCAGCTCCACCATCTTGTCGGCCGCATGCTCCGATGCACCAGGCTCGCCCAAAGGAGCGATTACCATCTTGTCATACTCGGAGAACATGCGATTGCGGTAGAAATCATCGAGGAGCAGTTGGTTAAGCTCTTCCGTCAGTTCGCGCTCACGCATCTCATCGGCTACGAGTTCGTGCACCAGGGGGAAATCGGCCACAAGGTTGACAAGCGAGATGTATTTCACTTTGAGCACCATGCTCCGCAGCCACGATACCACCTTACCACACATGATATAGTAGCACACCACTTGCGGCACACGGAAGAGCGCCGTTTCCAGCGTAGCTGTACCCGAAGTTACCATGGCCGCATAGGAGTGGCTCAGCAGGGCATAGGTCTCACCATAGACGACAGTGACACCTCGTGTAGCCTCCGACTTTGCAAAGACCTCTCCGTACATTTCCTTTTCAATGCCCGGTGCACCGGCTATCACCCACTGGAATCCCTTGATTCTCTCTCGGCGGTAAACCTTTCCCGGCATAAAATGCTTGGTGGCACTAAGCATGATGGGGAGGTTGTCCTTGATCTCCTGCTTGCGGCTTCCGGCAAGCAGTGCCACGATGGGCAGCTCGGGATTGAGGCCATGGCGTGCGCAGAACTCCTCGCGCGTCTCCGTGTATTGCGCCTTGAAGTCGGCTACGGCATCCACGCAGGGATTGCCCACGTAATGGATGGGGTAATCGTGCCCAGCATAGAAGGGTACTTCGAAGGGCAGGATAGAGAACATCTCGTCCACATAGCGGCGTATGTCTTTGATGCGGTACTCCTTCCAAGCCCATATCTTGGGCGATATGTAGTAGTACACGGGTATCTGCGTGTGGGTCTTCACATACTTGGCGATGGAAAGGTTGAAGCCGGGATAGTCGACCAGTATCACCACATCGGGCGCCCATGCCACGATGTCTTCCTTGCACCGGCGCATATTGCGCAGTATGGTACGGGCGTGAAGAAAGTCCGCATGGATCGGGCAAACAGCTGCCTTGTTCCGGACAAGCCCGTGGTCACGCACGAGATCGGGCAATACTGCACCTATCCGGATCTTAGGGAGATCGGAAAGTATACCGGCGTTCTGCAAGCGCGGAATTTCGGGATTTTCCGCGAACGTCTGGAGGAAAAAGGGATGCTCTGCATGGCAGAGGATTTCTTCCGCTGCTCCGGTCAGCTTGCGGTGCAGTGCTACAAGGAGGAACTCGAAGCCGCGATGCGTTCGGAATATCTGGCAGGCTTCCAGATCCTTGACATTCAGGATTTCTCCGGTCAGGGTACGGCACTGGTCGGCATTCTGGATGCGTTCATGGACAGCAAGGGCTTGATTTCCGCGGAAAACTGGCGCGGTTTCTGCTCGGATTCCGTGATTCTGGCGCAGTTTCCGTCCTATGTGCTCACATCGGGTGAAGTGTTCACAGCGAAGATCTCCCTGCGTCACTACGCGCCAGACGGCGTGCACGCGCCCCTCACCTGCCGCCTGACATGCGGGGATGACTGCTTATCTGAAACTGTACTTCCTGTTGACATAGACGGACGGGGACTGTTTTCGGTCGGCAGTTTTACGGTACAGCTCCCTGAAACGAATGCGGCAAGAAAGCTGAACTTGACGCTCATACTGCCGCATACCAAAAACAGCTACGCCCTCCGGCTGTTTCCCTCACAGTCGATGCCAACGCTCACAGCAGACGGCGTATGCGTCACAAGTGATTGGGCAAAGGCGAGAAATGCGTTGGAAATAGGAGAAAAGGTACTATTTCTTCCGGGTGCGGTCACGGATTCCATTGCAGGTTTTTACTGCACGGATTTCTGGTGCTATCCGATGTTCCGGAGGATCTCGGAGAGCATGGAAAAGCCCGTTCCGGTCGGAACACTGGGGCTATGCATCCAAAATGAACATCCTGCGCTTGCAGGCTTTGCCAGCGAACCGTGGAGCACGCCGCAGTGGTACGATATCGTCACACACGCGGACTGTGCGGTTCTCGATGGTACGGGGCTTGTGCCGATCGTGCAGATGATCGACAATTTTGAGCGCAATCACAGGCTGGGCATTCTGTTTGAGTGCAGAGTCGGAAACGGAAGTCTGCTGGTTTGCACGGCAAGGCTTTCGGAGATCGCGGACAGACCGGAGGCGGCGCAGTTTGCAAGGAGCATTCTTGCCTATGCCGCATCGGATAATTTTGCGCCGGAGCAGTCTGCGGATGCGGAAATGCTGACGAAGATTTTCGGCTGATGCGGAAAGTTTTCCTGTTGAATTTCCGCAGATTTTGGTACATCTCACGATTTTACGGAACAGGATTGACGATTTTCCGAAAACATGTTACAATGAAACTATCAAATTTCCTGACAAAGGGGCAGTAGTATGAAAAAGATTCCGTTTATTACCAAGGAACAGGCAGAGGAAATTGCAAAAACCTATCCTACGCCGTTCCACATCTATGACGAAAAAGGTATCCGTGAGAATGCACGTCTGGTGCAGAAGGCGTTCTCATGGAATAAGGGCTACAGGGAATATTTTGCGGTCAAGGCAACTCCCAATCCGTTCCTGCTGAAGATTTTGCAGGAGGAGGGCTGCGGCGTGGACTGTTCTTCCCTGACAGAGCTGCAAATGGCAGATGCCTGCGGTTTTTCGGGCAGTGACATCATGTTCTCCTCGAACGTGACACCGGAGGCAGACTATCGTTTTGCACATGAGCTGGGGGCATATATCAACCTCGATGACCTGACGCATGTGGACTATCTTGACAAGCTTACGGGCATTCCGGAAACCATTTCCTGCCGCTTCAATGCAGGCGGCAAGTTCCAGATCTCCACACACATCATGGACAGCCCGCAGGATGCAAAATACGGTCTGACGCGTGAGCAGATGTTCGAGGCATTCCGCAAGCTCAAGGAAAAAGGCGCGAAATACTTCGGTATTCACTCGTTCCTCGCATCCAATACCGTGACGAATGACTATTACCCGACACTCGCAAAACAGCTCTTTGAGCTGGCAGTGGAGCTGCAGAAGAAGACCGGTGCACAGATCAAGTTTATCAATCTCTCCGGCGGTGTGGGTGTTGCCTATCATCCGGATCAGACACCGAACGACATTCTTGCCATCGGTGAGGGTGTGCGCAAGGTCTATGAGGAGATCCTCGTGCCGGCAGGCATGGGCGATGTGGCGATTTTCACGGAAATGGGACGTTTCATGATGGCTCCCTACGGTCATCTGGTCACAAAGGTGCTGCACAAGAAGCATATTTACAAAGAATATGTGGGCTGTGATGCGTGCGCGGCAAACCTGATGCGTCCGGCGATGTACGGTTCTTACCACCACATCACAGTACTCGGCAAGGAGGATGCGGAATGCACCTATCTGTGCGATGTCACAGGCGGTCTTTGTGAGAATAACGATAAATTTGCCATCGACCGTATGCTGCCGCCCATTGAAATCGGCGATATTCTGGTCATTCATGACACCGGTGCACATGGCTCAGCGATGGGATACAATTATAATGGTAAGCTCCATGCTGCGGAGCTGCTGTACTGTGAGGATGGCTCTGTCAAGCTCATCCGCCGTGCGCAGACACCTGCGGATTATTTTGCAACCTTTGATTTCTGCGATATCATGGACAAGTACCTCAAGTAATAAAACGGCTCTGCTGAAACCAGTCAGCAGAGCCGTTTCTTATCTCGAAAACCACGGAATACAGCGGTTTACCTTCTTGCAGTAAGCAAGGTATTCCTCGCCATAGAGCTTCGTCAGCCACTTTTCTTCCGTGCAGATCATGAGCACCGTCATGGATGCCCAGAACACAGGCGGCAGGAGGAGGAGCCAGAGGTTATGCGCAAGGAGGAGCACGCCTGTCAGCGTAATGGCAATGCCCGAATAGATGGGGTTGCGGACATTCGCGTAGATGCCGGTCGTGGCAAGGGTGTTGCTGCGGATGTCGTTGCCGATGCGCTTCCCGAAAATCGCAGCGCACCAGACATATGTCCCGAACAGCATCAGCAGGATGCCCAGAATCAGAAAGGGAATGCGCAGAACGTACACTTCTCCCGATCGGAGAAGCTCTGTTCGTGCGGCAAGCATTCCGAACACGGTCAGGGCAGCTATCCCG
>CALGTT010000260.1 GCA_937901485.1 uncultured Ruminococcus sp. | reverse complement strand
AGTATCCTTAGTGGATTGGATAAGTATTCTACTAATGATGAGTTTACACATGACGGAACTATTAATATAAATGGAGATATTGATATATTAATAGTAGTCGATAAGCTTTTAACAGGATTTGATGCACCGTCCGTTTCTACCCTGTATTTGGACAAACCGATGAAGGGTCATACTCTGATGCAGACTATCGCCCGTGCTAATCGTGTCAATGCAGGTAAGAGTAACGGACTTATCATCGACTATATCGGCATAGTTAAGGCTTTAAGAAAAGCTCTTGCCGACTATACAGCAAATAAGGGCAAAGGTGGTGACGATCCCACAATAGATAAGGATAAGCTTATAGAGCGAATTCTTGAAACTATTGAAAAGGTCAAGCAATACTTCCAAAACCGAGACTTCAGCATACAGAATATCATTGATGCCTCCGGATTCAAAAAGATGCAGTTTCTGAGAGATGCCGCAGATATCGTATGCAGAAGTATCGAAGACAGGAAGACATTCACTACATACGCTTCTGAAATAGGTCGTCTGGTAAAATACATGGACAGATCTGATATAACTGTGGTTACAAGAAAAGAGTGTGAAGCTATTGCAGCTATATACTCTGAGATACAGAAAAAGCGTAAACATACAGATACTACTGACCTTATGATAGAGATAAATAATATCATAAATCAGTATGTAACAGTTAATGCTAACCCTAATATCACAGAGAATAATCGCCAGTTTGATATCAGTAAAATAAACTTTGAGCTTCTCAGCAGAGAGTTTGCAAAGACAAAGCATAAAAACCTGGTAATGAAAGATCTTGAAGAAGTAATACTGATAAAGCTTAATCAAATGGTTTTCATCAATCCTAATCGCATAAACTATTATGATCGTTACCAACAAATCATAACCGATTATAACAATGAACAGGATCGTACTAAAATCGAAAAGACTTTTATGGATCTTATGAATCTTGCAAATAGTCTTGACGAAGAAGAGAAGAGATATGTCAGGGAAGGATTCAACAGCGATGAAGAGTTATCAATGTACAATATGCTGTTCAAGGAAAATCTATCCCCTAACGACATAAAGAAGATAAAGGAAGTAGCTGTTGATCTGCTGCATAAAGTAAAGTCCAAGATATCTGAACTTGACCATTGGACTGATAAGCAAGAAACAAAAGCAGCAGTCGATAATCTCATAAGAGATACTCTTTGGGCTGAACTTCCAGAGAGCTATGATGAAGTAAGCATATCGATTTACAGGCAGAAGATATATGAGTATTTATATACAAGGTATAGTGGAATAGCCTGATATTATCGCCCTCCACGGGCAGTGGCACTGACGTGCAGTCCGATTGCATCGAGCAATGCCAGCATACACTCGCTGACGCTCGTCTGCTGTCAGCCCTCTCCCGAGGGCAGATAAAATTATTTATATACATATCTATTTTCTATATCATATATTGCTTTTATTATATAAAATATTATAAATATAATAGTGATGGAAATGAAAAACATCAATTGAACCGCCTGTTTTCAATGAAAGAATAAGAAGCGTCCTACTGCGGTGCTTCCTATTTATCGCTTATCTCAGCGTTGTTTTCGGGAGCATAATTGCTATTCGCTCAATGCAGAAGAATTTGAAAACATGCAAATTACAATAGTGGTAACGTTTAGATGGGACGATTATCGGATTTGTAGGCATATGCAGCGTTCAGCTCTTACAGATTGGTAGTTCTGCAAATCTTTCGTAAAAAATATTGCTTTATCATCCAAAGCTTGCTAAAATAATGATGATCGGTCAAGTACATCAAAAGGGGGCAAGAAAATGGATCACAAGCAAGTGAGGGTAGCCTGCTATGCACGGTACTCAACAAGTATGCAGAGGGAAGAATCTATATCAGCCCAGATGAGGGCTATGAAGAAGTTTTGCGACGACAATGGGTGGATCATCGTAAAAAAGTATGTCGATGAAGCCTACAGTGCTACCACAGACAAGCGTCCACAATTTCAGGAAATGATAACCGATTCCTGTAAGAAAGAATTTGATATTGTTCTGGTGCATAAGCTCGATAGATTTGCTCGAAACAGATATGATTCCAGCCTTTATAAACAGAAACTTCGCAAGAACGGTGTACGGCTTTGCAGTGTGCTTGAACGCATTGATAATACGCCGGAATCCATACTTCTGGAATCTATCAATGAATTCTATTCTGCAAATCTCGCAAGAGAAAGTATGAAAGGAATGAAGGAGAACGCCCTTCAATGTCTGCATAATGGCGGAAGTCCCGGACTTGGCTATGACGTTGATGAAACTCAGCACATTATTATTAACGTGGAAGAGGCTAAGATCGTTGTCATGATTTACAGTATGTATCTTAGCGGATATAGCTGCAAAGTCATTGCTGAGATGCTCAATGAGGAAGGATATGTTACGAAAGCTGGGAATCCGTTCAAAACCTTTTCAGTGTATGGGATTCTGGTAAATGAAAAGTATACCGGTGTCTATATCTTCAACCGTTCAGAAGCAAAGGGCTACGATCATAAACGCAACAGCCACAGAAGCAAGCCTCCGGAAGAGATCATAAGGATCGAAGGCGGCATCCCAGCAATCATAAGCAGAGAAGTGTGGGAAGCAGCACAGAAAAAGAGAATGAGCAAAAGCGGTAAACTGAAAACATCAGAACCGATGTATCTGCTCAGTCATAAAATATTCTGTGGAGTGTGCGGCTCAAAAATGTATGGCTCAATCCGGTATCGATACAGTGCCGAGCCTTACTATATGTACGCCTGCCATACTAAGAAAGCAAGCTGCTCAAATCCAAAGCAAATAGAGAAGACAAGTCTGGAAAATTATGTAGTCAGCCTGATACAAAAGCACTGTGGACTTGATGACAATTTTTTTGAGATGCCCCGCAGTGCTGTACCTTTTCGTTATAAGATTCAGGATTACATACACAGCGTCACTGTTCACACGAAAACAGTGACAGTAAAGATTATTGTTGACGGAGAAGTCAGGACGTTCCGGCATGGACGAAAAACATTCAAAACACCTAAGCAGAGATGCTTTCAATAATTTTAACTCTCTGTATCTTGCAATTGAAAGCCTGATATGGTATAATAGCAATAGTATCACGAGCGAAGGGAGCATGTGCAGCATGGCAAAGGTGTTTAACGTAACAGGTAACTGTATTCCGAGACTGCATTACATGGTAGACCTTACCAGCCGACTGGAAGTCATCAAAGGCATGGTCGATGCCGGACAGTATATCACAATCAACCGGGGCAGACAGTACGGAAAAACGACCACACTGATGGCACTGGAGCAGTATCTTTCGGATGAATACTATGTGCTGAATATGGATTTTCAGACTGCAATGAGTACCGCAGAATTCAAAGATGAGAGCACATTTTCGGCAGCTTTTGCAGATGCATTTACATTTTTGTTTGAAGCGGTAGAAACAAGCGGCGAATTGGAAGAACTGCTGTCGGCTTTACAAAACGATAAGCCGCTGAACATGATCAAACTATTCAGGCATTTAAGCAGAATCTGTAAAGCAGCTGTGAAACCAATTGTATTATTGATAGATGAGATCGATCAGGCATCCAATAATCAAGTCTTTCTGGATTTTCTCGCACAGCTCAGAGGGGCTTATATCCGCAGGGAGAAGATTCCGACATTCCAGTCTGTAATACTTGCAGGTGTTCATGACATTCGCAATCTCCAATTAAAGATCAGACCGGATGCAGAGCATAAGCATAACAGTCCGTGGAATATTGCCAATGCACTGGAGCTGGACATGAGCTTTTCTCCCGAAGACATTGCCGGAATGCTGAATGCATACGAAGCTGACTACCATACCGGCATGGATATCAAGGCAATGGCACAGATGATCTATGACGATACTTCCGGTTATCCTGTACTTGTTTCGACATATTGCCGTATGATTGACAGGATGTGTGATACACTTGACGATTTCCCGGACAGAACAGCTGCGTGGACAAAAAGAGGTTTTCTGCAAGCAGAAAAGCAGATTTACACACAGCGAATGCCTTTGTTTGAATCTCTCATTAACAAACTTGAAACAAATGAACATCTGAGAGAACTGGTTTACAAAGTTCTGTTTTATGGTGAAAGAATCGCATTCAACATCTATGATGCAACGATCGGCGAGGCTGTCATGTATGGTTTCCTGAAAAATGTAAATGGTGTTGTAACCGTCGCAAACAGAATTTTCCAAAACACACTGTATGAATGGTTCTTGTCTCAGGAGTACAGCAGCGAGATGGCGAATGTCGGTTCCAAAAGCAAACCGCTGTTTGTTCAAAACGGGCATCTGAACATGGAACTTGTTCTGGAAAAATTTGTACAGTACTTCCATGACATCTACGGTGACAAGACAGAGCGTTTCATTGAGAATGACGGCAGAAAGCTGTTTCTGCTGTATCTACGCCCGATCATCAATGGTGTCGGCAATTATTACATTGAAGCCCAGACCAGAGATCTCACCCGAACAGATGTTGTTGTAGATTATCTTGGTGAACAGTTCGTGATCGAGATGAAGATTTGGCATGGCAAGGAATACAATGAACGTGGTGAAAAGCAGCTTGCAGAGTATCTTGACTACTATCATATATCCAAAGGCTATCTCCTGAGTTTTAGCTTCAATCAGAATAAGGAGATCGGTACGCATACCATTCAGCTTGGAGACAAGATGATTTTTGAAGCGATCGTTTGAGCGGCTGCGTTGCACAGCCTCTTCAAAAACCACGCATCTTCGTGGTGTCGCACTTCAGAAATCTTAAAAACAAGCAGAAACAGGCGGTCGTGCACCGCCTCCACCACATCAATAAAAACCGCTGTATTCAGCGGTTTTTATTTTTAAGCCCCGAAATAACCCCGAATAATATCGAATAGACAAAAAATCCGGCAGAGGACCTCTCCCCTGCCGGATTACTTTTACACTCTTTTACAGTACGGCATCGTGATGTTGATCCACCCCGCACCGCTCTTGAGCCTGCCCCATGCCGCACCTGCGACTGTGACGACCTCAACGATCGTGAACACCTCGCCGCGCTTGACTACCTGCTGGACAGGATGGTGCAGACCTGCGCCGGAGCGGACGTTCAGTGCCGCGCAGGTAACCTTAACCAGAAAGCTCTCAGGAGTTGTCTGAGGGGCTTTCGCGGAGCTGTCAGGAGCTGTTTCCATGATGCCGAAATGCTCTGCGATCACGCGAGCTTCAGCTTCGGCAAGCTTCTTCAGGTTGCTGTCATCGAGCAGCCACTGTGCGGAACGTGCATTGGTATGGAAGCTGTGCTCCATCAGGATGCCCGGAACACCCACGGATGCCGCGCCGCGCAGAACGCCGTAGTAGTCGCCGCCGTTGCCCTTTTTGTTGCGGATCTCCCCTGCCTGCTTTGTGCCCATGACCTCGTGCACTGCGTCCGCGATCTTCTGACCGAGGGCGTTCAGCTCTCCGGAGATCGTGCAGTATGCCGTCGGTCTGTCCACGCTCTCCGTGCCGCAGGCATCGCTGTGCAGGCTCAGGAACAGGTCACAGCCCTTTGCAGACTTGCCGCGGAGACTCAGACCGTTCTTTGTGTCGCCATTGCCGACAATGCTTTCAAGCGTCGGGCGCGTGGTGATGACTTCAATACCATAGCTCTCCAGCTCGGCTTTCAGAAGCTCGTGGAGCTTCCAGTTCATTCTGGACTCGTAGTATTCCGGCACGACCGGACTCTGGTTGTAGCTGCCGTTGTGACCGGCATCGAGACAAATTTTCATTTTCTTAGCCATTGCTCATTTCCTCCTTATCGGGCTTATCTTCGGGTACCTCCGGCAGTCCGGCGATACTGGTAAGCAGGGACAGCCCGCCAGCCAGAGCCGCCGCCGAAAGGACCGCAAGCCAGTTCACATCGTTCAGCAATGCCGCTGTTCCGATTGATGCAACCGCAGACTGCGCGATCGTTTTCAGCGCACGGATGCCAGCGGCTTTCCACCAGCGTTTCGCTTTTTCGCTCATGTCGTG
>CALGTT010000259.1 GCA_937901485.1 uncultured Ruminococcus sp. | reverse complement strand
TGCTGCGCAGAGCGTCATGGCTATTGGGAAAGAAGGGGGAATGTAAAAGGTGCGGAGCCCGCGCTGGCAGACGCGTTTGGGAGCGAAGCGATGACGGAGGCTTACTGTTTCGCGAGCATGGTTTCTGAACCGCATGACGCTTGCTTCGCAGAGCGTCATAGCTATTGGGGAAGATTGGAAATCTAACTGGCGCGGAGCCCGCGCTGGCAGACGCGTTTGGGAGCGAACGGCTGCGGAAAGTCCTGTTTCGCGGGCGGACTTTTCGAATCGCATGACGCTTGCTTCGCAGAGCGTCATCGCTATTGAAACATAAAAAGCGGGACTTAGGGGCAGCTGCTGAGTGCTGACCCCATAAAACAGACTTTTCCGCAAGCCGAACGCATATTTCATTACAAAGCAATCCATCACTCGTTCAAAAAGGACAATGCAGCCCTGCACTGTCCTTTTGGTTTCGTAAAAATTGCCATATTTCCGCAGAAACCTTGCATTTTTCGGAGAATTGTGGTATACTGTATGATGCAAAAGAGGAATCCGAACAGAATCAGAGAACAAAGGACTGAAAGCTTATGATTAGAGAAAACCTGAGAAATGTAGCCATCATCGCCCACGTTGACCACGGCAAGACCACGCTGGTGGATGAAATGCTCAAGCAGGGCGGTGTATTCCGTGAGAACCAGAACGTTGCTGACCGCGTGATGGACTCGAACGACATCGAGCGTGAGCGCGGCATTACCATCCTTGCAAAGAACACCGCAGTGCAGTACAAGGATATCAAGATCAACATCATCGACACCCCCGGACATGCCGATTTCGGCGGCGAGGTAGAGCGCGTCCTGAGCATGGTGGACGGCGTGCTCCTGCTGGTCGATGCCGCAGAAGGCCCGATGCCGCAGACACGCTTCGTGCTCTCCAAGGCTCTCGAAATGGGACACAAGATCATCATTGTTGTCAACAAGATTGACCGTCCGGATGCACGTCTTGACGAGATCGGCGACGAGGTGCTGGAACTCCTCCTCGACCTTGACGCGGACGAGGAACAGCTTGAAAGTCCCATCCTGTTCTGCTCCGGCAGATCGGGTACTGCTTCCCTGAGCCAGTATGAGGCAGGCGAGAATCTCCTGCCCCTGTTTGAAACCATCGTCAACTACATCGAGCCGCCGCAGGGCGAGCCGGAAGAACCCCTCCAGATGCTTGTTTCTTCCATTGATTATAATGAGTATGTCGGCAGAATCGCCATCGGCAGAATCCAGCGCGGCAGCATTCAGGTGAACCAGCCCGTCATGGTCTGCAATGCCAACACCGACAAAAAGCCCGTACCTGCGCGTATTGTGACGCTTGCACAGATGCAGGGACTCGGACAGGTGAACGTGGAAACTTCCACTGTCGGCGATATTGTCTGCATTAGCGGTATTGCGGATATCACCATCGGCGACACGATTTGTGCCTACGATAATCCCGAACCGCTGCCGTTTACCCATATCAGCGAGCCGACCATGGAAATGACATTCTCCGTCAATGACAGCCCCTTTGCAGGACAGGAGGGCAAGTATGTGACCTCCCGTCAGCTGCGTGAGCGTCTGTTCAAGGAGCTGCTCAAGGACGTATCCCTGCGCGTGAACGAAACTGACAACACCGACGCATTCAGCGTTGCGGGCAGAGGCGAAATGCACCTGTCCATCCTGGTGGAAAACATGCGCCGCGAGGGGTATGAACTGGCTGTTTCCACCCCCAGAGTACTGTACAAGGAGATCGACGGCAAGCTGTACGAACCGCAGGAGCGTCTGGTCGTGGACGTTCCGGAGGAATGCGTTGGTACGGTCATGGAAAAGATGGGCACACGAAAGGGTGAGCTTCAGACCATGCATCCGCAGGGCAGCCGTATGCGTCTGGAATTCCTCGTACCGTCCAGAGGTCTGTTCGGCTACAAGGGCGAATTCCTGACCAATACACGCGGCGAGGGCATCATGAGCAGTGTCTTTGACAGCTATATTCCGTACAAGGGCGATATTCCGCGCAGAAGCTCCGGTTCTCTGATCTGCCATGAATCGGGCGAAGCCGTGACCTATGGTCTGTACAATGCACAGGAGCGCGGCACGCTGTTCATCGGCGCGGGCACACCTGTTTACGAGGGCATGGTCATCGGCGTATCTCCGAAGGCGGATGATATGGTCGTGAATGTCTGCAAGAGAAAGCACCTGACGAACACCCGTGCAAGCGGCTCTGATGACGCACTGCGTCTTGTACCGCCGAGAGTGATGAGTCTGGAGGATTGTCTGGAATTCCTCGCAGATGACGAGCTTCTGGAAGTAACTCCCGAATCTCTGCGCATCCGCAAGCGCGTGCTGGATAATTCGCTGAGAGCGAAGCAGCGTTCTAAAAAGTAAGATACAGATACAGGGACAGCAAAAGCTGTCCCTGACTTTTTGTCGAAAAAGCCTATCAGCTATGCGCCGCAGGCGGCTGAAAAGTTTTTGATCGACCTTTGGATATGCCACTTTACGTCCCCCTAAAACTTATCATTGACTTTCTCTCATAAATCGGTTATAATAAAAGTAATCAAACGAGAGGAGCGTGTTTCTATGCCGATTATCAAACCAATTTCCGATCTGAGAAACTACTCCGCTGTTCTGCAGGATGTTGCTGTCGGAACGCCCGTGTATCTGACAAGGAACGGCAGGGGGTGCTATGCCATTGTTGACATTGCTGAACAGGAAGAATATGAAAAGACAAAAGCCGCACTCCGGCTGATGTGTGAGCTGGACAAAGGCAGAAAGTCCGGTGACGAACAGGGCTGGCTCTCCTCCGAGGATGTAAGACAGCATTTCAGGAGAAAAGCAAAGGGCTGAGCTGCATTATTCACCGGAAGCATTGAATGACCTTGACGGGATCTGGGATTATATTGCTCAGAACCTCGGTAATCCTGCTGCCGCACAGAGTACTGTAAACGGCATTCTGAATGTGATAGATTTGCTTGGAGAACAGCCGGAAATGGGCGCACCATTGGTGTTTTCGTCCGGTCTGAACAGCGGCTGCCGTTTTGTAATTTACAAGAATTACATGACCTTCTACCGCACGAATAGAACGGATGTGTTCATTGACAGAATCCTTTATGGCAGAAGTGATTACATGCAAACGCTTTTCAAAGACAAATTATAAAACAAGACCGTGCAAAGTCTGACAGCTTTGCACGGTCTTCCTGTCATGCCATCAACCCGCAAACATCCTGATACTCCATCTGCGGATGCAGCGCGAGGTTGATGCCGCAGGCGAGGAGATGCGCCGCCTGTGAAATGAGCCTGTCCACATCGCGCGGCGTGACCATCATATCCGGACGCGGCACTTTCAGCGGATGCCCCGTCAGATCCTCCGCGATGGTGTGCATCCCGATCACCGTCGGCACGCCCATCCCGATCACCGGAATGCCGAACACCTCCTGCGTCAGCGCGAGCCGATGATTTGCCACGCCGCTGCCGGGCGCAATGCCTGTGTCGGCGATCTGCACCGTTGTCCCCAGCCTGTCAAGACTGGAGCAGGCGAGCGCGTCCACGGCGATTACCGCGGTCGGCGCAATGGCATCCGCCACGGCTTTGAGCAGCTCTGCGCTCTCCATGCCCGTCTGCCCCAGAACGCCGCCTGCGATCACGCTCACCGGACGGAGATCACGCAGAAACGCCTCGTCCTCTCCGTTCAGCTCTTTCCGCAAATGCCGCGTGGCGAGCACGCTTGCCATTGTGCGCGGGCCGAGCGCGTCGGGCGTGATGTCCTGATTGCCAAGCCCTGCCACCAGCACGCAGCCCTCCGCCGGCAGGAGGGGGCGCAGCTCTGCGGCAAGCTCCGTTGCCATGTTCTCGAAATCATCGGAAAATCGGGAAAGCGACTGCCCCTCCAGCGTGATATACGTCCCCTTGGTCTTGCCGATGGAGCGTCCGCTTTCATCATCCGCAACATGGATCTCCGTGATGCGGAAATGCTCACCGCGCCGCCGTTCTGTGATCCCCGAACGCACGGCAGTCCGCGCCAGACTTTCCAGCGCAAGGTCTGTTCTGTACTGCATATGATCCTCCTTGTGAAAAATGCTGAAAAGCAAGTTCCTTTTCTCTGAAAAAATCGTGAAAAAAGGGCTTGCTTTTTTGTGAAAAAGGTGGTACAATATAACATAGGTATAGTGACGGTATACTATGCGCGGACGATCGTTCCGTCCGAAAGCAGTTCGTGTCTCTCTGCTTTCTTATTTTATACCGTGATGGCGTATTTATACGCTGCCAGAATTTTTACAGGAGGTGCACAAAATGCCGAATATCAAGTCTGCTAAGAAGAGAGTAAAGGTAAACAAGACCAAGGCTGCTGCCAACAAGGCAAGAAAGTCCAATCTGAAGACCATGATCAAGAAGGCTGAGCTCGCTTGCGCAAACAATGCAGCTGACAAGGAAGCTGCAGTAAAGACTGCAATCAAGCGCGTTGACCAGGCTTGCGCAAAGAACCTGCTGCACAAGAACAATGCAGCTCGCAAGAAGGCGCATCTGGCTAAGCTTCTGAACGCATAAGTTCAGTCATACAAAGCAATGAATTTTGGCTGCTGCACACTCGTGTGGCAGCTTTTTTCATTCCCGATGTATTTACAAATCCGCAAATTTGTGTTACAATAGAAGAGAACAAATCTGATGCAAAGGAGATTCCCATGCAAGACGTAGAGATTTTCACCGCCGAACAATTCAAGGCGCAGGCGGCAGAGCTGCGTGCGGCTGTGGCAGAATTGCAGCGGCGCGACGAACAGACGATAGATCCGCACGATCCGTTCGGGAACGAAACCGAATTCCACGATTACAGCGAAAGCTATGTTGACATCGTGCCGCAGATCCTCATCCCCGGATGCCGCATTCCCCTGCGTCCGAACGCACGCGAGGCAGGACGCATCCGGCGGTATTTCAACATCACCGGCGCGTGTCTGACGGGGCACATGATCCTTTCCAATCTTCTGGCTGTGGTCTTTTCGCTCCTGTATTTTGCCGTGCAGACATGGCTTGACACTTCTGCGGCAGGCGGTACACTGCCGGAGAATTACGAAACCCTGCTGGATGAATACTTCTGGTCATCCTCCTCCGGTACAGCGATGAACATCATCGTCTTTCTGCTGTGCAACGCGGGATTTGCCATACTCGGCTGTAAATGGGCGAAAATTCCCATCCCCACGCTGTTCCGCACAAAGGGGCTGACTCCGGGGCTGATCGTCATTTATATCTGCACTGCCATCGGTTTGCAGTCCGTGTGCGGTTTCCTTGCCGGATGGATCATGGACTTTCTGTCTGCGGCGGGCATCACCGCGTATGATCCCGACCTTTCTGCGGGTACGGACATCAAAAACATGGTGCTCATGTGCATCTACAGCTGCATTGTCGCGCCCGTGACCGAGGAGCTGCTGTTCCGTGGCTTTACGCTGAAGAACCTCTCCCGCGTCAGCCAGCGGTTCGGCATCATCGCAAGTGCCGTGCTGTTCGGACTTTGGCACGAGAATATCGCACAGTTTGTGCTGGCGTTCTTTGTCGGCATCTTCATGGGCTATCTGACGGTCAAGCATGACTCCATCATGCCGGCGATCTTCTGCCATATGGCAGTGAATACCGCCGCACAGCTCTTTGAGATCGCGGATGTGTACGGTCTTGACCTGTTCTACAGTGTGCTGGATATCGGCTATTTCGTTGTGACCTGTGTCGGTATCGTCCTGCTTGTGCGCATGATCGTCCGCGAACGCCTGCCCTATGCAACGCCCCACCAGACCGAACGCGGTCTGCGCATTGCCGCGACCTCCATCCCGCTCGTCTTTGTGACACTTGCGCATGTTATCATGTCCGTTGTCTGGATCATTCAGACAACGAACGGCGAACTTTCATAGCACTGCAAACCGGAGCACTTCGCTCCGGTTTTTTGTCAATTGTGCACAAAAGCGTCCTTATTTTCGAGTTTGAAACCGTGATAATTATTTGCAGCGTTGTGGAAAAACCTATTGACATTGCAGAAAAAATA
>CALGTT010000258.1 GCA_937901485.1 uncultured Ruminococcus sp. | reverse complement strand
CCCTCAAAATCGGCCTGCCCGGAGAGTATTTCAATGCCGAAGGCATGGGTGCGGAAGTCAAAGCCGCCATCGATCAGGCGGTCGAACAGGTCAAAGCAGCGGGTGCGGAGATCGTGCCGGTAAAACTGCCGCATACCAAGTATGCAGTTGCAGTATACTACATCATCGCCACGGCAGAAGCCAGTGCCAACCTCGCCCGCTTTGACGGTATGCGCTACGGTGCAAGAAAAGAGGGCCGTGATCTGGTGGAAACCTATTTCAAAACGCGCGCGAACAGCACGGGCATTCCAGCAGAAGTGTTCATGGACGCGATACCGCAGCCGGCACTGAAGGAGGGCATCAATGCCAGCGTAGCACAGGCATTTGACTACCTTAGCGGAAAGACGGAAACCTATGAATTCACGATGGATTTCACTGCACTGGAGGCTTCTGTACAGCAGTTTTTCAGCGATTATGCGGCAGAAAACAATGTGGTCAAGGACAAGGTCTATGAAGAAAAGGTCGCTTCCGTCATCGCGGAGGCAGAGGCAGAGATCCTCTTTGTTGCGGACACCTTCAAGCTGACGATGATGTACGAAAAAGGCTGGCTCGGCATGGCGCGGCACTACCTGACGTATCTGAATACGGCGCAGACTGCCTGTCTGATCGCACTTGCCGTGGTGTTCGTTCTGCTGCTCCTGTGCAATCTCCGGCAGATCTCCCACATGCTCTACTGGTGCGGTATTTCCGGACTGACGGCATCCCTGCTCCTGCTCGTGCCCTGCATCTATGTGACGCAGACGAATTATTTCGCAGGCTTTGCCATCAAGGATCCGCAGATCTTTGCGGCAGTGGTCGGTTTTCTGGAGCTTCTGGTGAGCCGTGCACAGACCATGGCGATCATCGTGCTTGCTGTTTCCCTCGGCTGTCTGGTGGTATTCGGCATCATTCGGGCGGTCTGCGGCAGAAAGCCGACTGCACCGGAGGAAGATCCGGCAGAATAAATCAGAGTGCGTTTCTGAAAAGGGGCGCACTTTTTGAGAGGTGAGGATGATGAGAAAACCGACTTTCAGCGATCTGGTCATTGCTCTGGGAGGTATCGTTCTGGTGGGGCATACATGGACGATGCTCGCGGCGGACAAGCTGACAGATGCCGCGATCAGGAATGATACAGATGCCGCAAAAGCTGCGCTGACGCTTGCGCCGTGGGCGGTAAACTGTACGAATATGGATCACCGTCTGTTTGCGGCAATGGCTGAATATCCAATTCAACCGCCGCTGCTCTGGGCATGTCAGGAGAACAGCTCCGAGATCGTTGCGCTGTATCTGGAGCATGGTGCGAACGTGAACGCTGTCAGTTACAGCAGCAAACTAAATGCGGTGACGGCAACGCTCTGTTATCATCAGCTGACGGATGAACGCTTTGAGATCGTCCAGCTTCTGCTTGATCACGGCTTTGACCTGACGACACCGCAGGCGAAAGATGGAAATGATGTATTGTCAGCGAGCGTACGGATCTACAGCAATGACACGCCGGAAACCAAGGAAGCCTCTTTTGCGCTGTTTTTGCGTACAAAGGAGGCGTTTGAAGCAGAGGCGATTCCGATACGGGGCAGGGTTTATGAATGCGGCACGCGCAGTATCCTTACCCTGGCGGCGATGCACTGCAATCAGCCTGTGGTGGAGCATCTTCTGACGGAGAGATACTACAGGATCAATGAGCGTGATGCCATCGGACAGACGGCACTGACTGCCGTGCTTTATAATGGGGGCTATTCACCGGAAGAATACGATTTCTGCGAGTATCTGCTTTCTGAGGGTGCAGATCCTGCAATCACGGACAATTTCGGCAGATCGGCAATGGATTATGCGGAAACATCCGGAGATGCACAGCTTTTGGAGCTGTTGGATGCGTGGGCGCAGGAGGATGGTACGGGGGAACGGGGTATCAAATCGGATACCCAGACTGCATCATAGTTTTTGAGAGATGAAAAGAAGGCTGTTCCGTTTCCCGCGGAACAGCCTGTTTTTAATGCAGCGGCACTTCGCCGCAGATCTTTTCCGCCCACGCATTCGCCCAGCGTTCGGTATAGAAGCTGTAGTACGAAACGCCCGTATTGCGCCGGTAGCTCTGGCAGGAGGGCAGGAGCATCCAGAGCATGGAGGGAATGGCGATCACCGGCAGATACAATGGACCGAGCAGCAGGGATTGCAGTGCGTGCCCGTATTCATGCACCAGCAGGGGACGGTTTTCCGCGTCACGCTCCGACAGGAACAGAAACAGCCCGATGGATGCGCTGTAGTCGCGCTTCCATTTGCTCACCACCGCGCCCCGGTACATTGTATGCCTGCCCCGCAGATGCCAGAGGAACACTGCCGCACCGACCAGCGTCTGCGGCAGTCCCCATGTGCATTGCAGGAGAATACAGAGAAATCGTTTCATCCTGCAAGTCCTTCCCAAAATTCTTCCGGTGTGATCGTACTGCCCGTACCGGCAGCCGCGGCATATTGCAGTACCAGTGCCGCGTCGGATGCGTCATAAGTACCATCCGCATTCACGTCCGCACGCGCCTTCTTCGCTTCGGACAGCGTGCCCGCGCCCGTGCCAGCCTTTGCCGCAGCCGTCAGGATCTCCGCGGCATCCGCAGCATTCACACTGCCGTCCGCGTTCATGTCGCCGCGTGTCGGCTCAGGGATCTCCTGTGACGGTGTTTCATACACGCCGTCACCATCCAGATCCGCCTTCACACCAATGGTGGTTTCATCCAGCTCATACAGCAGGACGCTGTTCACAGGCACACTAAAGGTCAGACCAGCCTGTGCGGTATGTCCGTATGCCTGTACGTCGATCTCACTCAGCTCATCTGCCGTCAGGATGTAGCCCTCGTCTGTCCGGCGCAGCGACGCATTGCCGCCGATGCCGGATACGCGGAAATCATACCAGCTTCCCGTATAGCAGCCGTCATTTTCGATCATTCTCAGTGAATAGGGTGCAGCTGCGCCGCTGATTTCTGCATAGCCCTCCGGATGGAAGACCGCCTGTGAAGCCTTGTCCGCCTTTGCAAGGAGCAGGATGTCCTGATACTGCATTTCCAGATCCAGATCCTGCGCCGCTTCAAGCGTCAGTGCATAGCCGCTGTCAATATCGGTCATGGTGAAGTTCTGCGCCTTTCCGGTTTCGCCGCTTGTCAGGAACAGCGGAAATGCCTGTATCTCTGCATCCGTACTCTCCGTGACCTCCCAAGTGCCTGCATCATAGCGGATCTTTTCCATTGTATGCTCCGTATCCAGTGCCTTGGTGAAAAACAGCGCAAGGGGATCGGTTTCGATCGTATAGGGAGCAGTGCCCTCCAGAATGCCGTTGGCATTGAGCAGGTCGATGTCCGGGAGCATCATGCAGATATTGGCGTTCTTTTCGGAATCATTGCCGTTGTAGTACCATTCGTTGGTGTCCGTGTTGAAATACAGGTAGGATACTGTGTTCGGCGTATGCTGTAACGCATTGTCATAGATCCGGATCCTGCCGTTCATGTGATGTGTGGGGGTTGTGGGAGTAACATAAAGCCCATTCTCATTCGTATGCCCGACATACAGCGGAAAATCACCGTATTCGATGCCATACGCCACAACTGCATGACCGGAACGGTTGCCCTCTGCATTGAAATCACCGTAGTAGCAGAATACTGTCGGCTTGCCGGACTCCACATTCGTGATCAGCTCCTGCAAACGCTCTGCCTCCGTCTTGTCGGTCATGTTGCGCGCCATATACTGCCAAATCTCCTCCGTATACTGGAGCATGGAATAGTAATTGATCAGGGATGCCATTTCTGTGGTGAGATTGCCCAGTTCAAACAGGGAGTGCGTGTTTTCTCTGTAGAGCTTGCAGTCGATCAGATCATAGCAGGAAAGTGCGGACAGTACTGCCATACCGTAGCATGAGCCTAAGAATGCATTGTCCATCAGCTCGCCAGCCTGATAGCGTTCTACATTGCTCAGTGTTTCCTCCAGCCGTGCGCGGTCAGCATCTGTGAATTCATAAGTATCCCCGAATACTTGGGACGAATTGCGGAACATCCAGTTGTTGCGTCCCATGAGGAACGTGCCGCCGCTTGGATCGCCCGTTCTGGCGATGGTCGTTTCATAGCTGCCGTCCCCGTCCGTATCCACGGCTGCCCCGATGGTGGAAGCGTCTATCTCGTACAGCAGAACGGAATCCGCATCTGCCGAGAAAACCAGTGAAGCCTGTGCATCCCGTCCGCCGGCAGTCACCATGACATTGTCAATGTCATCCGAAGTCAGGAGATAGCCGGCATCCGTCTTTTGCAGGGAAACGGTATCCGCAGTGCCGGAAATTTCCATGCTGTACCAGCTTCCGGTGTACAGCCCCTCGTTGAATGCCATCTGCATGTTGTAGCTTGTGTTTTTGCCGGTCAGCTCCATATAGCCGGACGGATCGGTCACAAACTGTGATACAGCCCCCGCCTTGACATACTGCCTTGTCCCCTCATACTGTATTTCGCCGCTGATCTTGCTTTCCGTTTCCTGCGTGAAGACTGTGCCGCAGTCACCGACATAATAATAATAGTAGTTGTCCGAGCGCAAACTGCCCTCCGGTGCAGCATCCCGTGCCGTCCATGTGCCGTCGGCATAATCAATGGCAGAGAATGTGAGAGATTCCGCATCGGTATTCTCGGAAAAGTACCGGAGAATGTTCACAAAGTCTGCATCCGGCAGCTTGTCCGTTCCCTGATGCAGACCGCCGCTGTTGATGATGTCCGGATCACTGCATATGTATTCGATCTCATGACCGCGTGCAGAGCCGTAGGAGCCTTTCGGGACGCACCATGACCAGTCCTGCGAATTAAAGTAGATGAAGCTGGTGTGGCTTGTCTGGTAGGTCGGATGATACACCTCGATCATGCCGTCATAGGTCACGCCGTCCCATTCATAGCTGCCGTATTCTGCCTTGTAGGCAAGTGCGGTATAATTGGAGACGGACGAATTGAGGGATACGATCGTGGGAGTCCCCGCCTCTGCCAGCTTCACGAGGGTTTGCAGACGTTCCGTGCTGGTCGTTGTCAGCTTCTGGTTTGCAATGTACTGCTGCATGGGTGTGCAGTTCTGGAGGATCTGGTAATAGTAGATCAGCGAACAGATCTCATCCGTGATCCCGTTCTTTGTCATGTAAAACAGTCCGGGGATCTTCAGATCTTCTTCAGGCTTGTATTCGCTGTAGGGGATCAGATCGTGTGTTGCCAGCAGTGAGACTGCGGTCATACCGTACCGGACATTATGATGGCTGCCGAGCAGGGAATGCGCCATAAACAGATCAATGTTGCTCAGGGACTGTGTCAGGACAGCGTTATGTTCCGCTGTCAGCCCCATGGATGTTTTCGCGGGATCGGATAGCGTGTTGGTGCCTGTTGTGATACTCCACATGTGCTTGTAGCGTGAGAATGACGCTTCTGCGTGCGCGGTCAGTCCCGCCTGCGGGAGCATGGCAAGTGCCAGAATGCCTGCAGCGATCTTCTTACATTTCATAAAGATACCTCCTTTAAAAAATACTCGATGAATAGATGCTGTTTTTCCTCCTTTGGGATAAAACACATGCCCGCCATCAGCGGGCACATGCTTTGTCAAATGGAGAGAATGACAGAAACCTGCGCCGGATGATCAGTCCGCGCCGTTATGGTTTCTACTTATATAACAACGCAGACGGAAAAAGATTGGATGGATTTTCAAAAAAATGATTTGTGCATGGTATGTTCCCGCAGATTCCCCGTGCAGATCACATAGGCTTCAGTACCCTGCATCATGATCTCACGTCCTTTTTACATGATTTGTGCAGGTTCATTATACCATAAATAGGAGAGTTTTGTCAAATTGTATAATTGCAGATACGGATTATACGATATGGATACAAAACGGAAGATTGTGGGTATAAACTGCCTTTGATTGCACATACTTTATCTGTAATTATTTTACGAAGCCGTAGTTTTTTTACGATAACTATTGACCTTGAAAGGAGAATGTGCTATAATGAAAACAGAAAATCTGCACGATAGGAGTGAAACGGCGATGCTGGAAAAATTTGAAGTTCAGAATTTTATGGGATTTTCAGAACTGCTGGAATGGGATTTGACCGCCCACAACTATAATTTCAATCAGAATCTTGTCTATAACGGCGTGGTAAACAAGGCGATTGTGTACGGAAAAAATGGAGTTGGCAAAAGTGCCTTGGGTATGGCTCTGTTCGATATTACCACGCATCTGACGGACAATCACAAAAAAACAGTTAAAATTTATAGAAATCTGCATCATCCTGATAAGCCAGTGGAATTTCACTACCATTTTAAGTTCGGAAATGACCGTGTTGTTTATAAATATCTTAAAATCAATCAGAGTACTCTTCTTTGCGAATTGCTGGAAGTAAATGGGGAAAAATTGATTGAATACTTTCCTTTCAAAGAGCTTGCTGATAACAACTTCGTACACCCCTCATTAAAAGGAACTTTGAATATTGAGCCGACAGAAGGAAAGCTGTCCGTGCTGAAATATATCTACCGCAATACCCCCGTCAATCCTGAATCCCCCCTGACAAAGCTGATGCAGTTCTGCAATAATATGCTCTGGTACCGCAGTTTGTCCGACGGTAATTCTTTTATGGGATTTACCCCCAGCTTTGAGGATGAAAAGCCCACGGACATTATCCAGCGAAAGGGAAAGCTCGCGGAATTTGAAGAATTCCTGCGAAGCAATGATGTGGATTATCAGCTCGGCTTTGAGGAAGAAAACGACAAATATGTATTGTATGCCTATTTTAATGACGGCAAAAACAAAGCACCATTTACTGCACTGGCTTCCACAGGCACAAAAATGCTGCTCCTGTATTATGCATGGAGCCTACAGGCATATCCTAAGCTGTCCCTGCTGTTCATTGATGAATTTGACGCATTTCTGCACTATGAAGCAGCGGAACGGCTTGTAAAGCTTCTGAATAATGCAGAGCCAAGGTTCCAGAGTATTCTTACTACACATAATACCTACCTGATGCAGAATCGCCTGACAAGACCGGACTGCTGTTTCCTGATGTCAAATAACAGGATCACCAATCTGCGCAGCGCAACGGACAAGGAGATCCGTGAAGCACACAATCTGGAAAAGATGTATATCAATGGAGCATTTGTAGAGTCATGAAGAAAATACTGTTAATCGTAGAGGGTGCAAAAACAGAGCCTGCGTTCTTCAAGGGATTGCTCCGACAATTCGGCTTGGAAGCGGAGCTTTTCGTTGTCGGTACGAATCTCTATTCGCTCTATGCCAAGTGTAAAGCCTATGAATTTGCATGTGATATCAGGGATGTACTGCGTGAGATCGTTCCTGATGAGGAGATATGCGAAACACTTTATCATGAGAAATTCACATACACCTATCTGGTCTTTGATGCGGATCTGCACAACAAATCACCGCACCTGCGAAAAATAAAACAAGATGTACCCATTGCAGACAGATTGACAGAAAATTTCCCCAAGCTGATTGAAATGGCTGAACATTTTACGGACGAAACCGACCCGACCATCGGGCGGTTGTACATCAATTACCCCATGATGGAGTCCTACCGCTATTGCGATACCTGTGAGGAGGAGGGCTACCCTGCCCCTGAAATTCCCATTGACGAAATGGCGAAGTTCAAAAGCTTTGCAAGCGCGAAATGCTTAGCAGGAAAAAACATAGACACATATACAAAAGCAGATTTCACCAATCTTATCCGCATGAATCTTGAACGTTTGAAATCCGTAGCCGCGCCGCGCTTTGACGTACTCACGGACTATGAAAACTACCTGAATGTTTCAACGGCAAAAAACATTGCAGACTGTCAGGCTGTAAAAATCAACAATGAAGCAAAGCTCTATGTTCTGAACACCTGCCTTTTCCTGATTGTGGATTATTATGGTAATCAGAACGGTTTTTATGACACTGTTATTACCCCCGATACCCCATAAAAAGGACGATGCCCACGCACCGTCCTCTTTTTATTGCCTTACGCTTCCTCGCTGAACATATCCTTACCCACGCTGCAAAGCGGGCATTCGAAGTCATCGGGGAGATCCTCGAACTTTGTGCCGGGAGCGATCCCCAGCTCCGGTGCACCCTGTTCCTCGTCGTATACCCATCCGCAGGCATCGCATACATACTTCTTCATGGTGTGTTCCTCCTTGAAAATTAAATTGTATTCAAAAGAACATGCTGTTTCTGTGATTTGCTGAAAAGCCCTGTGGAGCGTCAGTGACTCTTTGTGATCGCTGCTTGTGCTGCAAGACAAAAGAGATTGCCGCCCCCTCCGCCGCCGTTCGGCGGCACCTCCCCCACAAGTGGGGGAGGAATGTGCGGGGGCTGCGCCCCCGAGTCCCGCTTTTTTGACAAACGCAAGAACATGCTGTTCTTATGAAATCGGTTCAAAGTCCGCAGCTCCGTGCTTGCACAGCGGACAGATAAAGTCCTCCGGCAGGGTGTCGCCCTCGTGCACATAGCCGCAGATCTTGCAGACATAGCCCTTCTTGCCCTCGGTTTCAGGCTTGGGCTTGACGTTTTCCTGATAATAGGTGTAGGTCATGGTCGGCTTGTCGGACATCACACGCGCCTCGGTCACGGCGCAGATGAACATGCCGTGCGTTTCCAGATCCACATACTGCTCCACCTTCAGCGACATGAAGGAATTGATGTGCCGCGGCAGGAAGATCAGACCGTTGTCGGAACGGTAGGGCGTGCAGCCCTCAAACTTGTCCGCATTTCTGCCGCTCTGGAAGCCGAATTTCTCAAACACCGCAAACGGTGCATCCTCTGTCAGACAGTTGATGTTCATTTTTCCGGTCTGCTTGATGACATGGTGGGAGTAATTCTCCTTGCTGATGGTCACGGCGATCCGGTTCGGGGTGTTCGTCACCTGCGATACCGTGTTGACGATCAGTCCGTTGTCCTTCTTGCCGTCATGCGAGGTCACTACATACAGACCATAGCCGATGTTGAACAGCGCGGAGAGGTCGTTCTTGTTCGCCGTTGCGTCCTGCTTTGCCAGATATTCACGGCACAGCTCCTCGGCAAGCGCGTCAAGCTGTGCGCTGCTGTCGGCATTGAGGGCGGACAGGATCTTTACGGTAGTGTCCGTATACGTCAGGTTCTTGCTCTTTTCAAGCATTCCGCGCATCACCTTTGCTGCCATCGGTGCCCAGCTGCCGTTCTCGATCATCGCAACGGTGCGGTTGCTGTAATTGCGTTCGGTCAGATGCGCGATGAATTCGCGCATGAACGGGAAGATCTCCGCGTTGTAGGTCGTAGTTGCCAGCACAAGCTTGCTGTAGCGGAATGCATCCTCCACTGCCTCTGCCATGTCACAGCGCGCCAGATCGTTGACAACGACCTTCGGGCAGCCGTTCGCCTTGAGCTTGTCGGCAAGCTGGAGTACAGCTTTTTTGGTGTTGCCGTATACAGAAGTATAGGCGATCACGATGCCTTCCTCCTCCGGCTGGTAGCTCGACCATGTATTGTACAGATCCAGATAATAACCGAGGTTTTCTTTCAGTACGGGGCCATGCAGCGGGCAGATGGTCTGAATGTCCAGATTTGCTGCCTTTTTCAGAAGTGCCTGAACCTGTGCGCCGTATTTGCCGACGATGCCGATGTAGT
>CALGTT010000257.1 GCA_937901485.1 uncultured Ruminococcus sp. | reverse complement strand
GCGGGGGAGGGGCTATATTTCGGGGACTTCGTCCCCGTACCCCTTTTGTGGGGCTATCGCCCCACACCCCATTTTCAGGTTTTTCGACAGACTAAGATCCCACATCACTGTGGGATTTTTTCATTTTCCGCCGCCGGAAACCACAAACAGATCTCCGTTCCCTTGCCTTCCTCACTTTCCAGCGTGATGCGTGCGTTGTGGAATGCCATGCCGTGCTTGACGATCGAAAGCCCCAGCCCCGTGCCGCCCACATCCTTGGAATGGCTCTTGTTCACGCGGTAAAAACGCTCGAAAATACGGTCGACATCCTCCGACGGAATGCCGATGCCCGTGTCCCTGACCGAAACGCAGACCTCATTTTCCACAATCTTTGTACCAATGTTGACAACTCCGCCCTCGCGGTTGTACTTGATCGCATTGTCACACACGTTGTACACGATCTCCTCCAGCATGTTCCGTACACCGCATACCTGCGTCGGTTCTCCCGTGCATTGCAGTGTCACATTCCGCTTTCGGGCACTCATCAAAAGCCTGTCCGCGACCTCTTCGCAAAGCTCCCGCATGTCCACCTGCACCATCTCATCATGCACATTCACACCCTCCTCCAGACGGGAAAGCTTCAGAATGTCATTGACCAGCACAATCAGCCGCTGTGCCTCCTTGTAAATATTGTCCGCAAAATGGGGAATATCCTTTTGCTGCACAAATCCGTCACGGATGATCTCCGCAAAACCGGAGATCGAAGTCAGCGGCGTTTTCAGCTCGTGGGAGACATTCGCCGTGAACTCCCGACGCATGTCATCCTGCTTCCGGTGCTCCTCGCGCAGTGCCTCCATCTGCTTGTAGATCTGCTTGTTCTGCGCTGTGATGCGCTGTATGAACGGCACCATCTCCTCGTAAACATCCCGATCATCCGGATGCTCCACATCCAGACGGTTGATCGGTTCGAGCAGATTCTTTGTGAAGTGCGATGCCAGCAGCAATGCCAGCAGCACCGCCAGCAGCACCACGACCATCATGGGATTGAGCATGTTCACAAGAAGCTCCAGCACCGTGTTTTGCAGCATGGAAATTCTCAGAATATCGCCGTTATTCAGTCTCACTGCATAATTCACCGTACGCTTGGAAAGCGTTTCCGAATACCGGAAGCTCTCCCCCGTTCCCGTCCGGAGTGCCTCCTGTATCTCCTCACGCGCCGCGTGATTCTCCATCCCGTCCTCATTTACAAGGCTGTCATACAGCACCCTGCCGTTCTCTGCCACAACCGTAATGCGCGTCTGCGCAGTGTGCTTCATGTTCTCCAGAAACTGCCAGCCCTCCACATTGACGATCGAGGAAATGTAGTTTGCCCTGTCGCGCAGCTCAGCACGGTTTCGCTGCTCATAATATTTCGTCAGCACCGCCATCATTACGCCAAAGGTCAGCGCAAACACCAGCATACAGGCGATAAAGATCTGCCGGAAGAGCCTATACTTCATTGGTACGTTCCCCGATCTTGTAGCCAATGCCGCGGATGGTCTTGATGTACATTCCCGCATCACCGAGCTTCTGCCGCAGTGTCCGGATGTGCACATCCACCGTGCGGTTTTCGCCGTCAAAATTGTAGCCCCACACCTGATTGAGGAACTGGTCACGCGTCAGCACAATGTCCCGATTACGCAGCAGCAGGCAGAGCATTTCAAATTCCTTGAGCGTCAGCGTCACATTTTCATCATGCACACGCACGATATGCTTTTCCGGACAGACATACAGACACCCGATACGATAATCCGCTGCGTGGTGCTCCTCCGCCTTCGAACGGCGCAGCAATGCCTTCACTCTCGCCAGCAGCTCCATCATGCCAAAGGGCTTGGGCAGGTAATCATCCGCGCCGGAATCCAGTCCGATCACTTTATCAAACTCGCTGCCCTTTGCCGTCAGCATCATCACCGGAATGTCCTGTGTTTTGTGATTTTTGCGCAGCGTCCGCAGGATGCTCAGACCGTCCTCCTCCGGCAGCATAATGTCAAGCAGAATGAGCTTCGGCAGCTTCTGCTCCATCGCCGCCCAAAACAGGGACGGCTTTTCAAATCCCTCCGCCTGCATTCCCGCACTGCCGAGCGTGTACACCACAAGCTCGCGGATGCTGTTGTCATCTTCCACCAGATAGATCATAATTTCCTCCATGATAATTATGGCTTCCACGGACGCACATTCCCCGTCCAGCCCTTTTCCTTCCAGTAGCGTGCATCACGTTCGTTAAAGCCGTTTCTCTGCATCAAGTGCATTATAAAGAACATTCCCCTTGTTTTCAGGGATGGCTTGACACGTCCATGTCTGTTCCGGATATTCCGCGCAATTGCGTCCGTTTTCCGTTCGATTGCCGCCTTTTTCTTTGCACTGACACCCTCCCAGTCAGCTGCCGCAACGCCGACACCATACCGGTAGATCTTCGCGATCCCCCAGAAGAACAGGCTGTCCGCCATGTCCTTGTTGGCAGAGCCCATGCCCGCGCCTGCGGCAGTCGAAATGCAGACACCCTGCTTGCGGAACATCGAGCCTTCCGGACTATGCACCATCCAGCGGTAGCCGTAATGATCCAGAAATGCCTTCATCGCGCCGGTCGCATGGTACACATACACCGGACTTGCCAGAATGATCACATCCGCCGCATCCATTGCCTGCGTGATGGGCAAAAGCTTCTGATAATGCGGACATTTGGTTTCCGCCTCCACGAAACAGTTGGTACAGCCCACGCAGAATTCCCCGAAATCACGCGGAAGAAAGAACTCCGTGACCTCTCCCCCTATTTTTTCTGCCAGCTCATGCGCAATATGATAGGTCGAACCCTTGTGGCTCTGTCCGTGAATGATCAACGTTTTCAATACAAATCACCTCTCTTACATTATACATCACCCCACCCTTTTTTTCAAGTCATCCAAAAAATTTCTTTCCCGATCCCCAAAAAACCCCCGCCTTACGGCGGGGGTTTTGCGGTTAGTTGAAGATCTTCCAGAGCTTTTCAAAGTCGGGGAGGTCAATTCCCGGCTCCGAGGCGGCGATGCAGCTACGGACCCACTCCATAA
>CALGTT010000256.1 GCA_937901485.1 uncultured Ruminococcus sp. | reverse complement strand
GGTCGTGCAGTACAGTGACAATGCCTACTATATGGACAAGAACTGGCAGGGGCAGTACAGCTTCAGCGGCTGTATTTTTGCCGATTACCAGTGCAATATTCCCCTGAGTCAGAATTCCCTGCTGTATGGGCACAACATGGGCAACGGCACAATGTTCCATGCAGTCAAATACTACAAGGACGAGGAATGGGGCAAGGAGCACCTGTATTTTGAAGTTGCAACGCTGGGCAAGCGTTACCTGTACAAGGCACTTTCCCTCAATGTCCTCAATGGGCTTGCCGGCGCGGACTTTGAGTACTGGAACTGCGTGAATATGACGCGCGACCAGTTCGACCGCTTTGTGCAGAAGATCTATGACACCTCCGATATATGGTACGGCAATGAGAATACCCTGCCGGAATACGGCAAGGACCGCATCATTACGCTCCAGACCTGCAATTCCGCCGCGAATGACGGCATCCGCTGTGTGCTGTTTGCCGAGTGCATCGGGGAACGATAGGCTTGCGCAAAACGGGAAAATGCACAGGCATCCGGCTGAAATCCCTTAAAATTCCGGCAGTTTTGCCCTTGACAAATGGCGGGATATATGGTATACTATAGGAAAATAAGAGAAACGCTGGGAAGAAACGGAGTACCGTGTCCATCGCTTGCAGAGAAATTCCGGTTGGTGCGAGGAATGAAGCGACATGCGGGAAATACAGTTCGGAGCGGATCTTCTGAAATCGGAGTAGGAAGATACGGGGTGGCGCACGTTACTGCGCCGAGAGGTTATTTCTTCGGAAATGACAAACTGAGGTGGTACCACGAACGCAATCGTCCTCTGCTGTCTGGCAGGGGACGATTTTTATTTGTGACCTCAAAACCAAAACAATTATAACAATAAGGAGAATTACTATGACTGTATTTGAAGAACTGCAAAGAAGAGGTCTGCTGGCACAGCTGACGGACGAAGAGGAGATCAGAGAACTGATCAATGCCGGAAAGGCAACATTCTACATCGGCTTTGACCCGACAGCGGACAGCCTGCATGTCGGTCACTTCATGGCTCTGTGCCTGATGAAGCGGCTGCAGATGGCCGGCAACAAGCCCATCGCTCTGATCGGCGGCGGTACGGCAATGATCGGTGACCCGTCCGGCAAGACCGACATGAGAAAAATGATGACTCCCGAAACCATTCAGCACAATGTAGAATGCTTCAAGAAGCAGATGAGCCGTTTCATCGACTTTGCAGATGACAAGGCGATCATCGTGAACAATGCGGACTGGCTGCTGAATCTGAATTATGTGGAGCTGCTGCGCGATGTCGGCGCACATTTCAGTGTCAACAGAATGCTCTCCCACGAGTGCTACAAGCAGAGAATGGAGAGAGGTCTGACATTCCTCGAATTCAACTACATGATCATGCAGAGCTATGACTTCCTCGAACTGTTCCAGAAGTACGGCTGCAACATGCAGTTCGGCGGTGATGACCAGTGGGCAAATATGCTCGGCGGTACGGAGCTGATCCGCAGAAAGCTGGGTAAGGATGCGTATGCAATGACCATCACGCTCCTGCTCAACTCCGAGGGCAAGAAGATGGGCAAGACCGAAAAGGGTGCAGTATGGCTGGATCCCGAAAAGACATCCCCGTATGATTTCTTCCAGTACTGGAGAAATGTGGCTGATGCCGATGTCATCAAGTGCCTGAAGATGCTGACATTTGTTCCGATCGAGGAGCTGGAGGAGATGGAAGCCCATCTCGACAGCGGCAAGGCATACAACAATGCAAAAGAGCTGCTGGCGTTCGAGCTGACAAAGCTCGTCCACGGCGAGGAAGAAGCTCAAAAACAGCTTGACGCGGCAAGAGCGATTTTTGCCGGCGCCGGAAACAGTGAGAATATGCCGACAACCGTTATCCCCGCAGCAGAACTGACCGATGGTGCGATCGGACTGCTGACGCTTCTCGTAAAAGCCGGTCTTGCACCGTCGATTTCGGAAGCGCGCCGACTTGTCCAGCAGGGCGGAGTTGCTGTAAACGACGAAAAGATTACCGACCCGAAAGCACAGATTGCCATGGAAGGCGAGGTCATCCTCAAAAAAGGCAAGAAGGTGTTCCATAAGGCAATTGTCGGCTAATCGGAAGATCCGATCGAAATCATGACATGAAAGGAGACACTGTTCTATGCAGCAGGATGTCGCAGCGCAGCTCCAGCAGATTCATCAGAATTGTGAAGCTTGTGAAGCACGCGGTTATACCGTTTCTATTCAGGGGAAAACTATGAAGAAAATTGCTGCACTGTTACTCGCACTGGTGATGTGCCTGTCTCTGGTGGCCTGCGGCAGCAGCGATCAGCCCGCCGCCAGCGCCCCTGCCGCTTCTACCCCCGCTGCCAGCACTCCCGCTGCCAGCACCCCCGCCGAGGCCGACGAGTTTAAGGTCGGTGCCATCTATATCAACAGCAAGAACGACACC
>CALGTT010000255.1 GCA_937901485.1 uncultured Ruminococcus sp. | reverse complement strand
GAGCTGTACGGCGAAAAGGAAAACTCCAGCGCGAAGGAAGTCAACTGGCTGGGTGATTTCTCCGCAGTGACAGAACCGGGCGAGTATTACATTTCCTGCAATGGTCTGGATGATTCCTACACATTCACTATCGCGGAGGATGTGTACGGCAAGGTACTCGATGATTCTGTAAGAATGCTGTATCTCCAGAGATGCGGCTGTGAGGTCGTGGATGATGATTTCGGACACAAGGCATGTCACACAAGCACAGCGACCGTACTCGGCACGGACGAAAAGATCGACGTGTCCGGCGGCTGGCATGATGCCGGTGACTACGGCAGATACATTGTTCCGGCTGCCAAGGCAGTTGCGGACCTGCTCTATGCATACGAGGCAAATCCGTCCCTGTACGGTGATGATCTCGGCATTCCGGAAAGCGGCAACGGCGTTGCGGACATCCTCGATGAAGTACGTTATGAGCTGGAATGGATGCTGAAGATGCAGGCACCGTCCGGCGGTGTTTACCACAAGGTAAGCTGCGCAAACTTCCCCGGCTATGTAATGCCGGAAAAGGAAACCGGCGCACTGATCGTGACTCCCGTTTCCACTACATCGACCGCAGATTTCTGCGCTTCGATGGCACTGGCATATGAATTCTATCTGGATATCGACAAGGATTTTGCAGAAAAGTGTATGGCTGCGGCAGAGAAGGCGTGGGCATTCCTCGAAGAAAATCCGAACCTGATCTTCAAGAATCCTGAAGAAGTAACCACCGGTGAATACGGTGACAAGCTCGACGGCGACGAGCGTTACTGGGCAGGTCTGCAGATGTACCGCGCTACGGGCGACAGCAAGTACCTCGATGCAGTGGCAGCTCTGACCGGCATGTTCAACCGCAATGGTCTGGACTGGTCCACAGTCGGCGACTACGGCAACATTGCAATTCTGACCATGAAGGATGCTGACACCAGCTCCGATGCCTATGCAGCTGCAAAGAAGCAGGTGCTCACACAGGCTGACAAGTTTGTAAAGAATGTGAACAACAGCCCCTACGGTTCTCCGATCACAACATACAACTGGGGCAGCAACATGACGATCGCAAACGCAGGAATCATCCTCGGTCTGGCGTACCAGATCACCGGCGATGAGTCATACCTTGATGCAGCCAATGCACAGATTCATCATCTGTTCGGTACAAACCCGAATGCATACTGCTATATGACCGGCTATGGCACTGTTTCTCCGCTGTATCCGCACCACAGACCGTCCATGGCAGCAAAGAAGCCCATGCCCGGTATGCTGGTCGGCGGTGTCAACTCCAAGCTGGAGGACAGCGCGGCGAAGGCTTACTGCAAGACATCTCCTGCCGCTAAGTGCTACATCGACAATTCCGAGAGCTACTCCACCAACGAGATCACCATCTACTGGAATTCTCCGCTGACCTATCTGCTGTCCCTGTCCGCACAGGAAGCAGGTGAGAAGCCTGCGGCAGTCAAGGGTGACGCAAATGTTGACGGTGAATTTACTGTGACCGATATCGTGATGGTACAGCAGTATCTGTTCAATCTGAGCGAGCTCCCCGGTTTCCAGAATGCAGACCTCTGCAAGGACGGCATCATTGATGCGTTTGACCTTGCAGCAATGAAGAAGTTCATGCTTGAATAATCTAATGCTGTTTTTCACAATGCCGCTGTAAGTATTACAGCGGCATTGACCTTTTGTTCAGGATGGTGTATAATAAAGATATCGCACAGCAAGGAGGCATCATCATGATCATTAACAACGTTGGTTACAATCATTGCCACGATACGGATTTTTATATTGAACGGCCGGAGGGCTACGGCGATTATCTGCTCCTTCTGCTGAAAACCGATTCGCTCTTTACGCTGAACGGCAAAGAAGTGCTTGTGCCGAAAAACAGCTTCTTTCTGTACAAAAAAGGCACGCCCCAGTATTATCGCTGTGTTTCGGGTCAGCTCTTTGCCAATGACTGGATTCACTTCCTGTTTGAGGAAGGGGAGGAGGAAGCGTTTCTTTCCTACGGGATTCCCTTCGACACGCCGATCCGGCTTGACCAGCTGAATTTCCTGAGCTTTTGCGTGAAATCCATCGCATATGAATTCTATTCTCAGAATCTCAACCGCAGAAAAAGCATTGCCGCTTATATGGATCTGATCTTTCTTAAAGTACAGGAGCAGTTCTGCCAGAAGGAGGAGATCGTGCCCGATTCCCGTTTTGAGATGCTTTCTGTCATCCGCAATAAGATCTACAGCCGCCCCTATGAGCCGCGTACAGCGGACACCTCCGCACATGAGGTGCGCATGAGCCGTTCTTCCTTTCAGCACCAGTACAAAGCGATGTTCGGTACAACGTTCATGGAGGATATGATCTGCAGCCGCATGGAATATGCCAAAATGCTGCTGAAAACAACGGATCTGAATGTTTCGGAGATCGCCATTCAGTGCGGCTGCCACAGCTACGCACATTTTGCGCGGCAGTTTCGCGAGCGCGAGGGCATGACACCTCTGGAGTACCGCAAGCGCAAGGAATAGAAGAAAGCCCCTGAACACGAGGTTCGGGGGCTTGTTGTTATTTCAGCACCGCACTGCCCTTCTGAATGGCAATGACTCCGGTGCGCACGATCTCCTTAATGCCGTAGCCGCGGAGCAGCTCATGCATCTTTTCGAGCTGTTCTGCCGTGCCGGAGATCTCAATGGTCAGCGCGTCCGTGCTCATATCCGCGATCTTCGCGCCCATGATCTCACAGATGGTGAGGATCTCACTGCGCTGTGCAGGCGTTGCAGCGACCTTAATAAACTGCAGCTCTCTGGACAGCATCTCCTCCGCAGGCAGACTGCGTACTTTCATTGTGTCCACAAGCTTGTTGAGCTGCTTTTCGATCTGCTGCGCTGTGTGTTCGTCACCGTCGGCAATAATGGTGATGCGTGAAATGGACGGATCACTGGTCACGCCCACTGCAAGGCTGTCGATATTGAACGCTCTGCGGGCAAAAAGTCCCGAAATTCTCGCAAGGACACCTGCGTGGTTTTCAACAAGAATGGAAATGGTATGCTTCATGGTCTGCCTCCTTTACGAAAGTGTCGGTTCGAGTGCGTCCACATGGCACACAAGCAGATAGGGCTTGTCGGATGCCAGAAGCTTCTGCATCTTTTCCTCTGCCTCTGCTGCCGTGTATGCATTGTCCGCATCCATGCCGTAGGCTCTCGCCAGTGCCGCAAAATCGGGGCTTCCGTTGAGATGCACTGCCATCTGTCTGTCACCGTAGCGCATGGTCTGGATCTCACGCACCATGCCCAGCCGTGTGTTGGCAAAGATCACGACCTTGACGGTAATGCCCTCCTGCATCATGGTGGAAAGCTCCATCATCTGCATCTGGAACGAGCCGTCGCCGCAGATGACCACGACCTCACGGGATGGATCTGCCATCTTCGCGCCAATGCCGCAGGGAAGGGAATAGCCCATCGTTCCCATGCCGCCGGTGGTGAGGAATCTGCCGCCCTTGCGGATGCCAAAATGGTTGCAGCTCCAGATCTGGTTCTGACCAACGTCCGCTACACAGACCGTATTCTCCGGCAGCTTTGCAGAAAGATCGCGCAGGAACGCCTTCGGGTTGATGGCATCTCCCTTGGGAGCGTAGATGTTCGGATCAACGCGTTTTTCTGCAAGCTCTGCAAACCACGGATTTTCGGGCATATCCCCGATCTTTTCCGTCATCTCCGTCAGGATCGCCTCGCAGTCACCGACCAGCGGAATGTCCGTGCTGATGTTCTTGCCGATCTCTGCCGGATCAATGTCCATATGGATGATGGTTGTGCTCTCTGCAAGGAATTTCGGAGAACGGACAGCTCTGTCCCCGACTCTTGCGCCTACGAGGAGCATGACATCACAGTCATGCACCGCGGTATTTGCCGCAGCCGTGCCATGCATACCCAGCATACCCAAGTACAGCGGATGTGCACTGGGCAGAATGCCAAGTCCCATCATTGTGGAAACTACGGGAATATTCGTTTTCTCAGCAAATGCGAGCAATTCTTCCTGTGCGCCTGACAGGAACACACCGCCGCCCGCGCAAATCAGCGGACGCTTGGCAGAACGCAGCATCTCGCAGATTTTGCGGATCTGGATGGGATTGCCCTTGATGGTGGGCTTGTA
>CALGTT010000254.1 GCA_937901485.1 uncultured Ruminococcus sp. | reverse complement strand
CGTTCGTTGTTGGTGATTTTTGCAAAACCTTCAACAACTTCGTCGTTAAGACCGAGGTTGAGGATGGTATCCATCATACCGGGCATGGAAGCTCTTGCACCGGAACGAACGGAAACGAGGAGCGGATTCTCCTTGTCGCCGAACTTCTTGCCGACTCTTTCTTCCATGATCTCGATGTTCTTCATGATCTCAGCCATGATCTCATCGTTGATCTGGCGGCCGTCTTCATAGTACTTTGTACAAGCCTCAGTGGAAATGGTGAAGCCCTGCGGAACCGGAAGACCCATGTTGGTCATCTCAGCGAGGTTCGCACCCTTACCGCCGAGGGTATTGCGCATAGAAGCGTCGCCCTCATTGAACTGATAAACGAATTTTGTGCTCATTGGTTTTTACCTCCAATTAGATTTTGATCCTTCACAGGGCAGAATGATGCCCTGTTTCAGACTTAACATTATTATATCACATCTTTTCAAAAAAAGCTATAGGTTTTCAGAAAAAAATCTTCCAGATTTTTATGGCATTTTTCACAAAAATTATGAAAAAACTGAAAACTCCGGAAAAACGCTTGCAAAATCCGTCAATATCTGCGATAATAGTAGATATGTACACCGCTGTCAGCCGGCTTTGTGAAATGGAAAAATTTGTGTATATTGCACAAGACAAAAAGTTTCGTTCCGATGTTTCAGCAGGCAAGCGGCTGTGATTTTGCATAAAGGAGTTTTTTACTATGGATTTTGGTGTGATCCTTGCCGGCGGCAAGGGGAAACGTATGAAGGCAAACCGTCCCAAGCCCCTGTTTGAGGTGCTGGGCAGACCGATGCTTGAATGGGTGATCCGCGCCTGCGAAAAGGCAGATGTTACGTCACTTTGCATCATCAAGGGCTTCTGCGGCGAGCAGATCGACGAGTACCTCGGCGGCAGATACGAAACCGTATTGCAGGCAGAGCAGAAGGGAACAGGTCATGCTGTCCAGCAGGCGGCAGATTTCCTTGCAAAGGATACTTCCGGCAGCACGCTCGTGCTCTGCGGTGACGCGCCGTTCCTCGATGCTGACACCATCGCGCAGGCAAAGGCGCAGCATGATGCACAGGGCAGCGCGGTGACCGTGATCACCGCGAACATCCAGAACCCGACCGGCTACGGCAGAATTCTGCGCACAGCGGACGGCATTTCCGGCATCGTGGAGGAAAAGGACGCGGACGCAGAGCAGAAGAAGATCTGCGAGATCAATTCCGGCGCGTACTGGTTCAGAACTGCCGCGCTGCTGGATGCGCTGCAGGCTCTCGGCTGTGACAATGCGGCAGGGGAGTATTACCTGACGGATACGGTAGCGATCCTGCTTTCCAAGGGCGGAAAGGCAGGTGCATTCTGCACGGAGAACACGGATGTGATCCTCGGTGCGAACAGCCAGCGCGACCTGCTGGAGCTGAACACGATCGCAAGAATGCGTGAGATCGACAAGCATCTGGAGAACGGCGTGGTATTCACCTGCACAGACGGCATCACCATTGAGCCGGATGTGGAGATCGGCGCGGGTACACAGATCCTTGCCGGCACGATCCTGCGCGGTAAGACTGTGATCGGTGAAAACTGCAATATCGGCCCGAACTGCATCATTGAGGACTGCAAGATCGAGGACGGCGTACAGCTCAACTATGTACAGGCATACAAGTCCACGATCGAGGCGAATGTCAAGATCGGCCCGTTCGTACATATCCGTCCGAACAGCCACATCAAGCAGGGTGTCAAGATCGGCGACTTCGTAGAGATCAAGAATTCCGTGATCGGCGAGGGCACGGCTGTGGCACACCTGACCTATGTCGGCGACAGTGATGTCGGCAAGAAGGTCAACTTCGGCTGCGGTACGGTGACGGTCAACTA
This sequence comes from uncultured Ruminococcus sp., assembly GCA_937901485.1. Taxonomy (GTDB): domain Bacteria; phylum Bacillota; class Clostridia; order Oscillospirales; family Ruminococcaceae; genus UBA3855. The sequence continues at coordinate 3,475 of CALGTT010000254.1, read as the reverse complement.
TGACGGCATCGTCAAGAGCCGCTGTGTGATCGGTGACAACTGCTTCATCGGCTGCAATACCAATCTGGTCGCTCCCGTGAAGCTTGGCAAGTATGTCTACACCGCCGCAGGCACGACCGTGACAAAGGACGTTCCGGATTATTCTCTCGCCATCGACCGCGGCGCAATGACCGTCAAGGAAGGCTACAGCCTGCGCAAATTCAGCAGCAAGCTGGAGTATAAAGATAAGAAGTAGCGCGGAGCCCGCGCTGGCAATGCGCGCAGGTGAGTGCACTTTTCAGAAAGGTTCATGACACGCGTTGAAAAAGCGGGACTCGGGGGCGCAGCCCCCGCTTATTCCTCCCCCGCTTGCGGGGGAGGTGCCGCCGAATGGCGGCGGAGGGGGCAATTCTGGCTATAATAACCCCAGAAAAAAGATTTTCGACATGCTCAAGATGCTTGCCCTTCTGTTGTGAAAACTATGTGAAAATTTCAGCACCCCTATTGCATTTTACTTCAAAAAGTGCTATACTGATTTTAGCACTCGAAACGAAAGAGTGCTAAAATCAAAGTGAAAAGAGGAAAATCAAATGGAAACAAAGGCATTTCAGGCAGAATCCAAGAAGCTGCTGGACATGATGATCCACTCTATTTATACACACAAGGAGATCTTCCTGCGTGAGCTGATCTCGAACGCAAGCGACGCGATCGACAAGCTCTATTTCCAGTCCCTGACGGATGACAGCGTGGGGCTGAACAAGGAGGATTTCTGCATCCGCATTGATCTGGACAAGGAAGCGCGTACCATCACCATCACCGACAACGGCATCGGCATGACTGCCGAGGAGCTGGAGCGCAATCTCGGCACGATCGCAAGCAGCGGTTCACTGAAGTTCAAGACCGACAACAAGCTCGGCGAGGATCAGCAGATCATCGGTCAGTTCGGTGTGGGCTTCTATTCCGCCTTCATGGTAGCAAAGCGCGTGACGGTGTATTCCAAGGCATTCGGGCAGGATGAAGCCTATGCATGGAGCTCCGAGGGCGTGGAGGGCTACACCATCCACAAGTGCGACAAGGCAACACACGGCACACAGATCATTCTGGAGCTGATGGAAGATTCCGAGGAGGAGAACTACAGCGAATTCCTCGAACAGTACCGCATTCAGGCACTTGTGAAGAAGTATTCCGACTACATCCGTTTCCCCATCCAGATGCAGGTAGCGCACCAGCATCTCAAGGACGGCACGGAGGATGAGTACGAAACTGAGATCACTGTGGAAACCCTGAACAGCATGGTGCCCCTGTGGAGAAAGAACCGCACGGAGCTGACGGATGATGACTACAACAATTTCTATCAGGAAAAGTTTGTGGACTACATGCCCCCGATGGCGTACAAGCATGTGCACAACGAGGGTATGATCTCCTATGATGCCCTGCTCTATATTCCGTCGAAAGCCCCCTTTGATTTCTATTCCAGAGATTACGAAAAGGGCTTGCAGCTCTACACCAACGGCGTGCTGATCATGGACAAGTGCGGCGACCTGCTGCCGGATTACTACAGCTTTGTGCGCGGTCTGGTGGATTCTGAGGATCTGTCCCTGAACATTTCCCGTGAGATGCTCCAGCACGACCGTCAGCTGAAGATGATCGCCAAGAGCATTGAAAAGACCATTCACAGCGAGCTGTCCAGAATGCTGAAAAGCGACCGCGAGAAGTACGAGCAGTTCTTTGAAGCGTTCGGACTCCAGCTCAAATACGGCGTGTACAGTGATTATGGTATGCATAAGAATGAATTGCAGGATCTTCTGCTGTTCAAGTCCTCCAGAGGTGACAAGCCCGTAACACTGGCGGAATATGTGGAGAACATGCCGGAATCCCAGAAGGAAATTTACTATGCGACCGGTTCTTCCGTAGAGCGCATCAAGTCCCTGCCGCAGACGGAAGCGGTGCTCGAAAAGGGCTACGAGATCCTCTATTTCCTTGATAATGTGGATGAATTCGCGGTAAAGACCATGATGTCCTACAAGGACAAGCAGTTCAAGTCCGTATCGGCGAATGACATTGATCTGGACACCGAGGAAGAAAAGAAGGCACTTGACGAGAAGAAGGAAGCCAACAAGGGCATGTTTGATGTGATGTGCTCTGCCCTTGACGGCAGAGTGCAGAGAGTGACGCTCTCCAGCCGTCTGAAAAGCCATCCGGTCTGCCTGACAAGCGAGGGCGACCTGACACTGGAGATGGAAAAGGTACTCAATGCAATGCCGACAGAAAATAAGGTACAGGCAAAGCTGGTAATGGAAATCAACCCCAAGCATCCGGTATTTGAACGCCTGACCGCACTGCATGGTACGGATGATGAGAAGCTGAAGAAGTACAGCCAGCTGCTCTACAATCAGGCACTTCTGATTGAGGGTATGCCGGTGGATGATCCGGTAGCATTCTCTAATCTGATTTGTGAGTTAATGTAAACCAACGCATCGCCTCTTTCCGGCGCAATCTGGAGGGAGGCAAATGCCATTTTTTTGAAAGGACAACACTATGGAAGCATTTCTGCATTTCTGTGTCAAGCTCCTCCCCAAGCCCCTGAAGAAGCTCTATGACCGCTTTGAGGAGTTGATCGTGTACATATATTATGGTGTACTGACGACCATCGTCAACACCATTGTGCAGTTCGGTGTGGAATTCGGACTGCTCGCACTGGTGGACTGGTCGCCGAACGTGGAGAATTTCATTTCCACCACGACTGCATGGACAGTTGCCGTGATTTTCGCGTTCTATGTGAATAAGGTCTATGTCTTTAAGAGTGAAGCAAAGGAATTCCGGCAGCTCATGTGGGAATTCTGGACGTTTATTTCCGGCAGACTTGTCACATGGGGGATGACCGTGCTCATCATGCAGGTAGCAACGCTGTTCTATGTGCGCGAGGACGGCTCGAAAAATATCATCATCTATGCCCTGTTCTATTTCCTTCAGCAGGTGATCATCACGCTGTCGAATTACTTCATCAGCAAGCTGATCGTATTCCGCAAGAAGAAGGACGCTCCGGCAGAGGCGGAGGAATAAGCCATGGTAAAATACCCCAGAACACCGCATTATTACGAAACCGACCAGATGCGCATCGTCCACCATTCCAACTATATCCGCTGGTTTGAGGAAGCGCGTATTTTCTACCTTGATGCCATCGGCATGAGCTTTGCTGCGCAGGAAAACAAGGGCATTGTATGCCCCGTTCTGACGGTGGAGGCAAGCTACAAGAAAATGGTGCGGTTCGGTGACAGCGTGGAAATTCTCACGCGCGTCAATCATTATGACGGTCTGCGCTACGGCTTTTCCTATGAAGTGCGCAATACTGCCACGGGGGAGATCTGCTGTACGGGTACAAGCACCCATTGCTTTCTGGATGCGGACGGCAGAATTCTCCGCGTAAAGCGGCAATACCCTGAAATGCACGAGATCCTGACAGAATGTCTGGCAAAGGATGATAACAAGTAGTATA
>CALGTT010000253.1 GCA_937901485.1 uncultured Ruminococcus sp. | reverse complement strand
GGTATCCATCATGTACGGCTGCAACAATTTCTGTACCTACTGCATCGTCCCCTATGTCAGAGGACGGGAACGCAGCAGAAAGCCGGAGCATATCCTTGCGGAGGTGCGCGGACTGGTGCAGCAGGGCTACAAGGAGATCATGCTGCTCGGACAGAATGTCAATTCCTACGGCAAGGATCTGGAGGACGGCATGGATTTTCCGGCACTTCTGCGTGAGCTGGACAAAATCGAGGGCGATTTCTGGATCCGCTTCATGTCCTCCCACCCGAAGGATGCAACGCCGGAGATGATGGATGCCCTTCTGGAATGCAGTCATCTTGCCAAGCACCTGCATCTGCCGGTGCAGTCGGGCAGTGATGATGTGCTGCGCCGCATGAACCGCCGGTATACGGTGGAGCAGTATCTGGAGAAGGTGCGCTATATCCGCAGCCGCGATCCGGAATTTTCCCTGACCACCGACCTGATCGTGGGCTTCCCCGACGAAACGGCGGAGGATTTTGAGGGAACGCTTGCTGTGATGCTGCAGGTGCGCTATGACAATGTGTACTCGTTCATCTACTCCAAGCGTACGGGCACAAAGGCGGCAGTGATGCCGGATGCAACCAGCGACGCGGAAAAGAGCGAGCGGATGCAGCGTCTGCTTGCCCTGCAAAGGGAAATTTCCGTGGAGAACAACCGCCGCTTCCTCGGCAGGACGATCCGCGTACTGGCGGACGGACAGAGCCGCAAGCGTCCGGAGCTGCTTACGGGCAGAAACGCGGAAAATATGCTGGTGGAATTCGCCGGCACGCCGGAGCTGATCGGGACATTTGTGGATGTGAGGATCACGGAAACCCATAATGGACTGGTGACGGGAGAACTGGTATGACCGATCGGGGCACGCGCCCCGATGCATAGAAAAAGAAAACAGAAAAAAGGAGAAATGATCATGGATATCATTCAGATGACAAGAGAACTGGGCAAGGCAATTCAGGCGGATGACCGCTATATTGCGTACAATCTCGCAAAGCAGGCAAATGACGAGGACGAACAGCTGCAGAACCTGATCGGCGCATTCAACTTAAAGCGCATGGAGCTGAACATGGAAATGGGCAAGCCTGACAAGGATCAGGAAAAGATCACAGAGCTTGACAGCGTGATCAAGTCCCTGTACAAGCAGATCATGGAGAACCCCAAGATGATGGTATTCACCGCAGCCAAGGAGGGCATGGACAGCCTGCTGAATCAGGTGAATCACATCATTACAATGGCAGCAAACGGCGAAGATCCGGAAACCTGCGGCACAGGTGAGATCTCCTGCGGCGGCAACTGCAGCAGCTGCAGCGGATGCCACTAAGAGAAAGAGAAGAAAGCAACACGAAAGGCAGGCGTAAACATGGAGCTTCAAGAGATCGATAGAGCAAAACTCTCCCCCATGATGCAGCAGTATGCGGATACCAAGGCACAGTATCCGGACTGTGTGCTCTTCTACAGACTGGGGGATTTCTATGAGATGTTCTTTGACGATGCCATTCGTGTTTCCCGTGATCTGGAACTGACGCTCACCGGCAGGGACTGCGGTCTGGAGGAGCGTGCGCCCATGTGCGGCGTGCCCCACCACAGCAGTGAGCTGTACATCAAGCGGCTCATTGACCTTGGCTACCGCGTTGCCATCTGTGAGCAGGTGACCGATCCTGCGCAGAGCAAGGGACTTGTGGAACGTGAGGTCATCCGCGTGGTCACGCCCGGTACGGTCATTGAGCACAATATGCTCGATGATGCGTCCAATAACTTCCTTTGCTCTGCTTACTGCGGACTGGAGGGCACGGCACTCTGCTTTGCCGACCTGTCCACGGGCGAAGCTGCCCTTTACCCGATCTCCGAAAAACATGCTGAGGATGAGATCATCACCCTCCTTTCGCGCTATATGCCTGCCGAGATCCTTTTCAATGCGGCATTCCTTTCCCTGCGCGAGGTCGGGGATTTTCTGAAGATCCGTCTGAAATGTGCCGCCGCCCTGCGGGATGAAAAATGCTTCTCTCCGGAGCAGTCCGGCAGCATCGTCTGCGCACAGTTTTCTGTGCAGAATCTTGCACAGCTTGGCTTAAAGGAATCCGGCTGCGAAACTGCGGCAGTCTGCGGCATGTTTGACTATATCCAGTCCACGCAGAAAGTGCCCGTCGGCAGATTTGTCAACCTCGAACTGAGCGACAGCAGTGCCTACATGACGCTTGACTATAACGCCATGCGCAATCTCGAACTCGTCCGCACCATGCGCACGGGTGAGAAGAAAGGCTCGCTCCTCTGGGTGCTTGAAAGCACGCGCACCTCGATGGGCAAGCGTATGCTCAAGGCATGGCTGGAGCGTCCGCTGAGAAGTCCGGCGAAGATCATGGCAAGACTTGATGCCGTTGACCTGCTCATGCAGCACAGCATGGAGCTGATGGAATTGCAGGACATCCTCGACCGGGTGTATGACCTTGAACGACTGATGACGAGGATCGTCTATAAAAAGGCGATGCCCCGTGATCTGCGTGCCCTTGCGGATACCGCAAAGGAACTGCCGCAGCTCAAAGAGGTGCTGGCTTCACTTTCCGCATCCGCACTGCTCCAGAAGCTCAATGCACAGATCTCCGATCTGCACAGCATTGCAGACCTTGTGGAGCGTGCGATCGTCGAAGAACCGCCGGCAGTCGTCAAGGACGGCGGTGTGATCCGCGAGGGCTTTGACAAGGATCTCGACGAATTGCGCCGCATTCAGAACGGCGGCAGCAGCCTGATCGAGGAGATCTGCGAGCAGGAACGCGAGCGCACGGGCATCAAGAATCTGAAGGTCGGCTTCAACCGCGTGTTCGGCTATTATCTCGAAGTCACGCGCTCCTATTATGAGCTTGTGCCGGAGCATTACATCCGCAAGCAGACGCTTGCCAACTGTGAACGCTTCATCACGCAGGAACTGAAGGATGCCGAGAATACCGTCCTCGGCGCAAAGGACAAGGCTCTCCAGCTCGAACAGGATCTCTATGCGCAGGTGCGCGATTATCTCGCGCAGGCACTTGTCAGCGTGCAGGAAACTGCCGCCGCCATTGCCGCGGTGGATGTCCTCGTGTCCTTTGCGGAAACTGCCGCAAAGAACAATTACTGCAAGCCGGAGATCGCCATTGACGGGACGCTGTTCATCCGTGACGGCAGACATCCCGTGGTCGAGCAGGTGCTCGAAGAAGAAGTTTTCGTCCCCAATGATACCTATCTCGACACGGGCGCGAACCGCCTTTCCATCATCACAGGCCCGAATATGTCCGGTAAATCGACCTATATGCGCCAGACCGCGCTCATTGTCCTGATGGCGCAGATTGGCAGCTTTGTGCCTGCGGATGCGGCGCACATCGGGATTGCGGTAATCCGCAACGGTGACGATCTTATAGCGCAGACGATAGTTCTGCAGCTTGCTCATCACGAACTGGCTGACAGCGGACAGCACGGGCAGGATGAACAGGCCGTTGGAATCGTACACGGTCTTGCCCACGGGCACCAGGATGGTATCTCCCGCGATGTCCCGCTTGACCAGCTCTTTCTTAATCTTCATTGCTTCTCTCCTTGTAGGCGTTCCAGGTTTCCCGGATGACGGCGTCGGTCATGGCGCACATATATTCCGGCACCCCGTCGAATTTTCCCGTCTCCGTCACACATACGGCGGCGCAGACGG
>CALGTT010000252.1 GCA_937901485.1 uncultured Ruminococcus sp. | reverse complement strand
CCAACGAGAACCCCTATCCGCCCGCACCGGCTGTGCGCGGCATCCTCGACAGCTATGATGTTTCCAGAATGCGCCTGTATCCCGATCCGGATTCTGCCGTTCTGGTCAATGCCCTTGCGGAATTTTACAAGGTCAAGCCCTCACAGGTCTTTGTCGGTGTCGGTTCGGATGATGTCATTTCCATGGCATTCATGACATTCTTCAATTCCGACAAGCCCATCCTGTTCCCCGACATTACCTATTCGTTTTATGATGTCTGGGCGGATGTGTACCGCATTCCCTACAAGACCATTCCGCTGACAGAGGAGTTCCGCATTGATCCGGCGGATTATGCGATTGAAAACGGCGGTATCATCTTCCCGAATCCGAACGCCCCCACAGGCGTTCTGGAATCGCTGGAAACCATCGAGGAGATCATCAAGGCGAACCCCGATTCCGTTGTGATGGTGGATGAAGCCTACATCGACTTTGGCGGCAAGAGCGCACTTTCCCTGCTGGACAAGTACGAGAATCTGCTGGTGATCCAGACCTTCTCCAAGTCCCGTTCCATGGCAGGTATGCGAATCGGCTTTGCCATCGGCAGTGAGAAGATGATCAAGTATCTCAATGACGTAAAATTCTCCGTCAATTCCTATACCATGAACCCCCTGACACAGCTCTGCGGTGCAGAAGCGGTCAGGGACGCGGCGTATTTCCGTGAAACCACTGCAAAAATCGCAGAAACACGCGAAAAAGCAAAGGAAAGACTGACTGCACTCGGCTTTACATTCCCCGATGCCATGAGCAATTTCATTTTTGCAAGCCATCCGGAATATGACGCTGGCGCGATCTTCACCGCACTCAAGGAACGCAGAATTTTTGTCCGTTACTGGAATAAGCCGAGAATCAGCCAGTATCTGCGCATTACCATCGGCACGGATGACGAAATGGACGCATTCTTTGCCGCACTCGAAGACATCCTCCGCACACTCCCGAAACGAGGTGACGCATGAATACTGCATCCGTAACCAGAACCTCCCGTGAAACCGACATCACGGTCACCATCCTGCCGGAGAACGGCAAAACAGAAATCTCCACGGGCGTGGGATTTTTCGACCATATGCTGACCGCACTTTCCGTTCACAGCCGCATCCCGATGCACATCAAAGCAGTTGGAGATATTCATGTTGACTCACATCATCTTGTGGAGGACACGGGTATCGTCCTCGGTCAGGCACTTGCCAAGGCACTGGGCGACAAAAGCGGCATTGCCAGATATGGCTCTGCCTACATCCCGATGGATGAAGCCCTTGCATTCTGCTCTCTTGACATCAGCAACCGTCCGTTTCTGGTGTTCAATGGAGAATTCACGAATCCCATGTGCGGAGCCTATGACTGCTGCCTGACGGAAGAATTCATGCGTGCTTTCGCATTCAATGCAGGCATTACCCTGCATGTGAATATCATGTACGGCAAGAACGACCATCATAAAATCGAAGCCGCTTACAAGGCTGTTGCCCATGCCCTGCGCATGGCAGTAACACCGACACAGAGCGGCGAGAGCTTGTCCACGAAAGGAATGTTAGGATGATTGCAATTGTAGATTACGGCGCAGGAAATATTTTCAGCGTCAAGAATGCTCTGGATTATCTGGGGCTGGAAAGCAAGCTGACGGATGATGCCGCAGAGCTCGAAGCAGCGGACAAGATCATCCTTCCCGGCGTTGGGGCGTTTCCGGCAGCCATGAAAATGCTGAAATCCAAGGGACTCGATAAAGTTCTTTGCGAACAGGCACAGAAGAAGCCGCTTCTGGGCATTTGCCTCGGTATGCAGATGCTTCTGTCAAAGAGCTATGAATTTGAGGAATGCGAGGGCTTGAACCTCATCGAGGGTGAAGTGGACCTCATTGACGCTCCCGACCTCATCATCCCCCATATGGGCTGGAATGAGCTGGAGATACAGAACGACTGTCCGCTTCTGAAAAACCTCGGAGATGCACCGTTCGTATACTTTGTGCATTCGTATGCGGCAAAGTGTGCGGACAAGGATCTTGCCGCATGGTGCGAATACGGCGGCAGAGTCCCTGCAATGGTCTGGGATGGAAAAAACGTCTACGGCGCACAGTTCCATCCGGAAAAGAGCGGGGAAGTGGGATTGCAGATTCTGCGGAATTTCGGAAATCTGTAATGACGAATCTGAAATTCTGGAGGTTATGGATGAACAATCAATTTTATCGCTTTTTAAGCAGCCTTGAGGATATTTCATTCAGAAAGCCGACGGATGAAGAACTTCAGAAATTGAAAGAAATTTCATCCGGCAAATTGCCCGAACTTTTCATGGAAGTGTACACAACTGCAATGCCGGAAGAAGATGCAGAATTTGAGGATTTTGTATTTTATGGCATTGAAAGAATGTATGAAGAAAATACTGACTATATTCCGGGCGCAAATATACTTCCGTTCGGATTGTTTACATTTGCATCAACGTTTATCGGAGATGCTGTCTGCATGGATTTGAATGATCCGCAATTCTCTGTATATCTATGTTCACATGAGCTTCTGTGCGATGAAGAGGAAATCTGCTGCTACGAAGAGAAAATGGAGCATCTGCCGTTTACTTATGAAAATGTTCTCAAAGTTTCACATAAACTTGCGGACAGCTTTGCAGAATTTGTAAAGCTTCTTGCAGCGGGGGAGCTGTAATGTGATTCCTCTGTCACTCGTATAGAAAGGACATTTTCATGATTATTTTACCCGTCATTGACATCAGGGACGACAATTATCGTACTGTCTATAATGGACTGAAATTTCTATAAAGGAGTGATTATATGAACAAATCAGAAATCATGTCCCTCTTAGGACACGAAGGCAAAGAGTGGGGCGTTCGCAGAGGAAATGTCTCCACCACCATCCCTTTTTCCGACGGCGAGTGGATCTCACTTGACTTTCATAACTTCACCGAACAGGAAGTATGCGATCTGCTCGACAGGGAATTCCTCATTCAGCTCCGTGATAGGCTGCCGGAGCTGGTAGAAAAGTGCCTTGAATATGCAGAGGAAAACGACTTGTACAAAACATGGTATTCCGATACCGGACTTGCGTTTGATTTTTGCGGCGTAAATTTCAAAAAGAATTACGAAAAATCCCTGTTCACACTGGAATTCGATGCCGGAGATAACCCCGATGAGTTCCAGTCCGAATGGATGGTATCCATCGGCTTTGACAGAGATTTCCGCCTGACCGGTGAGGTTTTCGAAGAAAGCATCTGGAGATAACCACAATGGAATCTACATCACTCAATTTTTTTGGCATAAACATCGAACAGGAAGGCGACACGCAGGACTGTGCTGCATTTCTGACCGCCGAGATTCCCCCGGAGCTGGAATCGGAGATGATGCGTATGCAGACGGAAAACGAAAGCCTTATGAAAAAAGCAGAGCTTCCGCTGCCGCTGACGATCATAAAATTTATCTGTTGGTTCGGTTGGCTCGTCGTGCTTCTGGGCACTCTCAAATCCGATGTCAGCTTCATGGAGGGCTACCGCAATGCCCCTGCTCTGCACTGGGGCGGTGTCATCTGCTTTTTCCTCTGGCTGGGACTCTTCCTCTATGGCAGAAAGCGTATGAAGCAAATTGACAAAAGCACCGATCTTGCGGAACATATACAGGATTCGGAGAAACTGTATTCCGATCTTCGGCAGGCACTCGGCGTTCCGGAGGATGCACGGGAAATGGATGTGCTCGGCGAACGCTATGTCATGAAAAACGGTAAGCCCCGCCACAAGGACGCAGGTCTGACGCAATACCTTAATTTCAACATGGCGGCGTTTGTTCGTGACGGCAATTTCTGCCTTGCAGATACCGTACAGCGTTGGGAGATCCCCCTGTCCTCCATCCGCAGTATGACGCTTGTCAAAAAGCGCGTCAGCTTTCCGGAATGGCACAAGGACGAACCCTGCAATTCCAAAAAATACAAGCCCTACAAGATCACAAGCAACAGCTACGGACACTTCTTTTCGTACTATTACCGCATCGAGATCCGTGATATCCGAGGGGACTTTTTCCTGCTCGTGCCGCATTTTGACGGCGAAGTGTTCACGGAGCTGACGCATATCCGACCGGAAGAAAACCAATAAGGAGGCATATCATGCAGGACAAAACCAATTTTTCAACATTATCATGTAATGACACAGAGTTTCACTGGGTATATACCTACAAAAAGCTCTCAGAATACGCCTTTTCCCACTACCTGTTTTTCAGCTCCGTGCAGAATCCGGAGCTGGAGATCTATCTCCAGTTTTCAGCAAATGAGTCGTTCGGCGATCCGCAGGGCGGCATTTCCTGCCTGCTGCACGGTCAGCCGGCAACGCTGAACCTCTGCGATCCGGACACCGCAAAGCAGCTTCTTGGCTACGCCCTGCAAAACTGGTGCGATGAAACGGACACGGGCAGATTTGACATTCACGGCTGTGAATGCATCCTCAAAGAACTCGGCTACTCTGACTTTTACGAGGAGGATGCCCCCGGCACTGTGCAGGACTATTACGAGGACATCCGCAAGCTCTGCGCCGTAACGGATGAGCTGGGCGGAAGCTGCACATTTGATCCCCCAGCCACCGAGCAGGAATTGCAGGAAGCAGAGCAGAAGATCGGCTGTCCGATTCCGGAGCAGTACAAACAGTGGCTCATGCTGACCAAGTACGCCAATATGACCGATGGCGGCTCAGATCTGTTCCTGCCGTATGCTTGCGAGGGAACGGATTATGTGTGCATCGGCACGGTGATCGGTGACGGCGATGACTATTATTTCAACAAGAAAACCGGACGCTTTTTCCGTGAATTCGAGGGCCGTGAGATCACGCTGTTTGACAGCTTTACCGATCTGCTCTTGGATCTCTACGGCTGGATCGAACAGTGCGCCGATGGTGAATACGGCGATGAATGGGGAGAAGTCTACGACGAAATGTTTCCGGAGGAGGAATGACCATGATCCGCTGGCACAACAAGGAAGATGACATGTGGGAGGGCAGCTTTCAGAGCCGCATCCTGCGCAACGAAGCCAATCAGCCCGAACTATTCATCTCCATTCAGAATCCCGACGATGCCGACTACGCACAGCAGTGCGTCGAGCACTGCAATACACTGACCGACTCCGTGCTGGACGCAATCTGCATGGGACTGATGAAATGTGCAGCAAAGGGCGGCATGGAGGAGGATTTTGAACTGCCGGAGCTTGACAATGTGCGTGACATCCTGCAATACTGTTGGTTCACAACGCTCTATGCTGACAATTCCGGAAACGGCATTTCCTACATCGCCGAAGGCGAGGGCGAATGGGGCGAGGTCATCGGCTTTGTGATCCGGAATGGCGATCTTGTGTATGTCGGCACGGAGTATTTTGAAGCGTGACAGAAAAGGAGCATGAACATGAAAAAAGAAAAACCTGCCCCCATTCCCCGTACCTGTGAATGCGGTACGCTCATGCAGAAATGTGAGTTTTTCATGGGTATGGCATGTGTTGCACAAATTCGTGTCCCGAATGGTTATAATTTCCCGAAGTGCTATAACGCCAACGCCCATTTCTGTGAAAACTGCGGAAAAGTGACGTTTTTTGCGGATGGTGTCGGGGGAGAGAAGAAATCATAATTTTGGACATCTGATAAAAAGGAGCACACCATGAAAGAATACAAAATGATTACAGCAAAGCTCGAATTTGCGGAACAGCCGAATACTGTGAAAGGCAGTGTCAAATCTTTTTTCTTTCCGGATGATGAGCAGGCAAAGACTGATCAAATTGAGAAAATCATGAATCAGATGAGCGAAGAGGGATGGGAAGTTATCAATGTTGCCCCCATGCCCCAGCCCCATCATGAGATGGTGCTAATCACCTTTGCAAGAGAACGATAAAACTGCACAGAATGATTCACAGGGAGGATGCCGTATGAAAAAAGTACTTGTCACTGGCGGAACTGTTTTTGTAAGCCGATATATTGCAGAGTATTATGCTGCAAAAGGCTATGATGTTTATGTGCTCAACAGAAACAGCAGGGAACAATCTGCCGGTGTCACACTGATTGAAGCAGACCGTCACCATCTTGGAACAGTACTTCGTGATTATTGCTTTGATGTTGTCGTAGATACAGCATACAATTCCCATGATGTGGAAACAATGCTGGATGCTCTGGGAGAATATCGGAACTATATCCTCATCAGCTCAAGCGCAGTATACCCTGAAGATACCGTTCAGCCGTTCAAAGAGGACGCACCATTGGCAGAAAACAAGATCTGGGGAAAGTATGGAACTGATAAAATCGAAGCGGAACATACCTTACTGGGCAGAAATCCGGATGCGTATATCGTAAGACCGCCGTATTTGTATGGCGCAATGAACAATCTGTATCGTGAGGCTTTTGTTTTTGAGTGTGCTCTGGCTGACCGGAAGTTCTATTTGCCCAAAGACGGCGAAATGCAGCTCCAATTCTTCCACATTCACGATATATGCAGATTTTTAGACGTTCTTTTGCAGAACAAGCCCGAACAGCATATTTTTAATGTTGGAAATCAGAACACTGTTTCTATCCGTGAATGGGTTGAGCTTTGTTATCGCACTGTCGGAAAGAAGGCAGAGTTCGTTAATGTGTATGATGACATCGAACAAAGAAACTATTTCAGTTTTTACAATTATGCGTATGCGCTTGATGTCTCAAAACAGTATGAACTGATGCAGGATGTAACACCATTGGACGAGGGACTGAAAGACGCATTCGATTGGTATAGGAATCATCAGGATCAAGTTATTAAAAAACCGCTTATAGATTATATTGAGTCCAATCTGGTTTCAACAATATAATTTATCCCATATAATTGGAAAGGAAAAACTATGATTATTTTACCCGCAATTGACATCAAGGACGGCAACTGTGTCCGTCTTGTCCGCGGCGACTATGGCACAGCCCACAAGGTCGCTGAGGATTATATGCAGACTGCAAAAAGCTTCATCGAAGCCGGTGCAGAATGGATCCATATGGTAGACCTTGACGGTGCAAAGGACGCAAAGCCCGTCAATACCGATATTTTTCTCGATGTTGCTAAGAATACTTCCCTCAAAGTAGAGGTCGGCGGCGGCATCCGTACCATGGAAACGATGGAATACTATCTGACAAACGGCGTTTCCAGAGTCATCCTCGGTTCTGTAGCTCTCAAAAATCCCGCACTTGTAGAGGAAGCGGTCAAGGCTTACGGTGAACGTGTTGCCGTTGGGATCGACGCCATGAACGGCTTTGTTGCTGTCGAAGGCTGGCTGGATTCTTCCACCGTGGACTATATTTCCCTTGCAAAGGAAATGGAAAAAATGGGCGTGAAAACCATCATTTTCACCGATATTTCCAAGGACGGCACGCTCAGCGGCGTGAATCAGGAACAGCTCTCCGCACTGCATGAAGCGGTCAGCTGCAATATCATCGCCAGCGGCGGCGTGCATACGATGGAGGACATCCGTGCATGTCAGAAAATGGGACTCTATGGCACGATCTGCGGCAAGTCCCTCTATCAGGGCACATTGTCCCTTGCAGAGGCTGTCGCTTATACAAAGGAGGGCTAATATGCTTGCAAAACGAATCATTCCCTGCCTTGACGTGCGTGACGGAAAGGTGGTCAAAGGCGTGAATTTTGAGGGCATCCGAGAGGTCGGCGATCCCGTGGAATGCGCCGCTGAATATAACCATCAGGGCGCGGACGAGATCGTGTTCTATGACATCACCGCATCCCACGAGGGGAGAGGTGTGATGCTCGATGTGGTGCGCGAGACTGCAAAGCGTGTATTCGTACCGCTGACCGTCGGCGGCGGCATCAAGAATGTCGATGACATCTGCGAAACGCTCCGTGCAGGTGCGGACAAGGTTTCCGTCAATTCACAGGCAGTCAAGAATCCTCAGCTGATCAAGGAGGGCGCGGATATTTTCGGCAGCCAGTGCATCTGCGTGGGCATTGATGCCAAGAAAACTCCCGACGGCAGATGGACGGTGTACATCAACGGCGGCAGAATCGACATGCAGATGGATCTGCTCGATTGGGTGAAGAAAGTCGAACAGCTCGGCGCAGGTGAGATCTGCCTGAACTCCATCGACACGGACGGTGTGAAAGGCGGCTTTGACCTGCCCATGCTGAAAGCCGTTGTGGATGCTGTGAATATCCCCGTCATCGCCAGCGGTGGTGCAGGAAAGCTCGGCGATTTTGCACAGGCTTTCCAGGAAACCGACTGCTCCGCAGCACTTGCCGCATCTTTGTTCCACTTCAAGGAACTGACGGTAGGTCAGGTCAAGGAGGACTGCCGGAGTAAGGGGATTATTGTAAGATAAGCATTACACCCTTTCGGGTTTCATATTACAGAAAAGAGGATTTCTACCATGATTGAAGTAAATTTCAACGACCTCGACAAATATTTCGCAAAAGCCGACCTCATCCCTGCCATTGCCGTGGATGCCGAAACCAAGGCAGTTCTCATGCTCGCCTATATGAACCGTGAGAGCCTGCAAAAAACACTCGAAACCGGCTATACATGGTACTGGAGCAGATCCCGTCAGGAGCTTTGGAACAAGGGCGCGACCAGCGGACATCTCCAGAAGGTCGTATCCATTTTCAGCGACTGCGATGATGATACGCTGCTGGTGTATGTGAACCAGACCGGTCCTGCATGTCATACAGGTTCCTACTCCTGCTTCTTCAAGCAGATCTACGGAGAAGAAACAGAATGACCCATCCGGATGCAGAATATGAACCCATCCTGGAGGAACAGCCTGAGGATGATGGCTTGCCATCGGAGAAACTGCCCCCACACCGGAAATCAAAGCGGTGGATCATCATCCTGCTGATTGTATGCTTCGTGCTTGCAGTGACCGGTTACTGGCTTTACAGTGAAATGCTTGGCTATACCGCCCATTCACGGGTAAAATCCTACCTTGCCAATGCAAAGAGTATCTATCAGGT
>CALGTT010000251.1 GCA_937901485.1 uncultured Ruminococcus sp. | reverse complement strand
TTCAGGGTGATGGCGATTGGCTGTGGGTAAAAGCTGGCACGGTTGATCTGAAAGATAGCGGGAACACATTAGAACTTTGCGATTTAGATGGCTTTGAGGGGCGGTGCGACGTGGTAGCATTCGTGAAGGGAGAAAATACTCCCGTGCGAGAATTAAAAGAATTGCCCCCAAAGAAAATTGAAAAAGACTTCGTCGTCGTCGGCGGCGGAATTTCTGGAATTTGCACGGCACTTTCTGCTGCGCGACTTGGACTCAAAGTTGCACTCGTACAGGATCGTCCCATGCTCGGTGGCGCGAATTCGTCGGAGGTTCGCGTCCATCTCGGCGGTCATCCTTATATCGGCAAGTACAAAAAGCTCGGCTTATTGTTGGGCGAGATTTCCCCGGCGCACGGCGGCAATGCTCAACCTGCCGGATGGTACGAAGATGATCTTAAGATGAAAATTGTACGCGCAGAAAAAAATCTCGAACTTTTTCTTTCGACCTCTGCTAATGGTGTCGTGAAGGAAGGCGAAAAAATCTCAGCAGTTAAGGCGATCAATCCCGTGACGCGCCTTGCCGGAAGCGGAAGCCAATCTGCGATGGATTCCTTCATGAAAGGCAGAGAGATTGCGCCGAAGTCGATCTTTTCGGTGACAGGAGCATCCATCGGCTTTTCCTTCCGTTACTACATGGACGGACTTGTCGGCAACGACAACGTCAAAATGCTCTCGCTGAACGGTGTGTATCCGAGTGCGGAGAATATCCGGAACGGCAGCTATCCCATTATTGCAAAATTCTATGCAATTTACCGCGCAGACAACGATAACCCGAACATTCCCATACTAATCGACTGGCTGCTCTCCGATGAAGGGCAGACACTCATCGAAGAAAGCGGATATGTACGGATGCAATGAGGAGAACAACATGACCTTTACCATAGAACACCTTTCCAAAAGCTACGACGGCAGAAAAGTTCTTGCCGACATCGACTTCACCTTTGCTTCCGGCAAGATCTACGGTCTTCTGGGACGCAACGGTGCGGGCAAAACCACGCTGTTCAACTGCCTCAACGGGGACATTAAGTTTGATGCCGGCCGGTTCTATTTCACCGAAGACGGCGCATCCCGGGACGCACTTCCCGAGGACATCGGCTACGTCCTGTCCACACCCACCGTGCCCGAATTCATGACAGGACGGGAATTCCTGAAATTTTTTCTCGATATTCACGACAGGAACATCGACGACAAAAAGACGCCGGACGAGTATTTCGATCTGATGAGCATCCATCCCGAAGACCGGGACAAGCTGCTGAAGGATTACTCCCATGGTATGAAAAACAAAATGCAGATGCTTCTTTCCATCATTGCAAAACCCAATCTGCTTCTGCTGGACGAGCCGCTGACCTCGCTGGACGTGGTGGTGGCGGAAGAAATGAAGCAGCTTCTCCGTTCGCTGAAGGCGGATCGGATCACGATCTTTTCCACCCACATTCTCGATCTGGCACTGGATCTGTGCGACGAGATCGTTCTCCTGAATCACGGAGAGCTGGAGATCGTGGACAAAGCGAACCTTGACAGCGGAGAATTCAAGGACAAGATCATCGCGGCTCTGCGGGAGGACGGCAATGCTTAAAACACTCCGCCTGTCCTTTGCCTTGAAGAATACATACCGTGTCAACGGGATTCTGTATGCCTTCAAGCAGATTCCCCTGATTCGCAGGATTCTGCCTTACGACATCTACAAGGTACACGGCTTCAAGGTCTTCGCCAACGTGCTGTCAGTCCTGTGGGAAATCTGCACGGTATTTCTCGGAAAGCTGCTGTATTTTCTCCTGATGGTAATCGCACCGCTGGCACTGTATGAACTGCCGCCGGAGAGAGAACCGGCAGTGTTTTTGCACATCTTTGTCCTGCTGACTGTCATCGGGGCGTTTGCCAACTCCTATATGTTCAATCCCACAAAGGACAAATATTACGCCATGATCCTGCTTGGAATGGACGCAAGGGAATACACGCTGGTCAACTATATCTATGCCCACATCAAGCTGATTCTTGGCTTCACGCTCTGCGGCTTTCTGTTCGGCAGTTTATCAGGCCTTGCGGCATGGCAGTGCATTCTGCTTCCGCTGTTCGCAGTAGGTGTGAAAACCGTATGGGCGGCGTATGATCTGCGGGAATACGAACGCACAGGAGCTGTCAAAAACGAAAACAAGCTCAATAAGGTTTCGTGGATCGTCATAGCTGTACTGCTCGCCGCCGCATACGGTCTGCCGGTGATCGGTGTTGTCCTGCCGGAGATCGTTTCTGTGATCCTTATGGGCATCGGCATTCTCGCCGGTATTGTAGGGATCCCGAAAATCCTCCGCTTCCGGCATTACCGTGCGCTGTACAAAGAATTGCTGACCGAATCGCTGACCATCCAGATGGACAAGTCCGCACAGGTTAAGCTGCAGCAGGCACAGGTCAACAAAATGATCAGTACCGATACTGCAGTCACCAGCAGCAAAAGCGGATTTGCCTACCTGAACGAACTGTTTATCAAACGGCATCAGAAGATTCTGTGGAAGTCCGCCGAAAAGATCACCATCGGTGCGCTTGCGGTGCTGGCAGTGGGCATCATTGCGGTGCTTTTCTTCCCGGAAGCGAAGGAAGGCGTCAATAAAATGCTGCTGGGCGCTCTGCCGTACTTCGTGTTTATCATGTACCTGATCAATCGGGGCGTTGGCTTCACCCGTGCGCTGTTCGTCAACTGCGACCACAGCCTCCTGACATATCCTTTCTACAAAAAGCCGGGCAACATTCTGCGGCTGTTCCGCATCCGGCTCTGGGAGATTACAAAGATCAATCTGCTCCCGGCATTGGTGATCGGTGCAGGGCTGGCTCTGCTGCTGTTTCTCTCCGGCGGTACGGACAATCCCATCAATTATGTGCTGATCTTTGTCACCATTACCGCACTGAGCATCTTTTTCTCGGTACATTATCTGACACTGTACTATCTCATCCAGCCCTACAATGCGGGAACCGAGATCAAAAGCGGCACATACCAGCTTGTCATCTGGCTGACATACATGATCTGCTATATGATGATCCAGATCAAATTGCAGAATTATTAACTGAAGGTATGGAAAATGTTGTTACTGGTATGATTACTAAGTCAATTAGAAACGCAAATATTAATGAAGTTGAGATTAAAGAAGGAGAATACATTGGTTTCACTGATAAAACAATGCATGTATCTTCACCAAGTAAAGTAGAAACATATCGTGGATTAACTGGTGTGAATTTTATGTTTAAAACAAATAAACCTATTATAGATGGAAGTAAAATAGAAATGTTTATAGATACTAAACATTCATTCTATGGAAGGGATTATACAGATTATTGCATTAATTTAGAAAGTAATGGTTTCATTTTAATTGATAATTATGGTTCTGGTGTGAATAATAATGTATTTACATCTGGAATTAAAAATAATAACT
>CALGTT010000250.1 GCA_937901485.1 uncultured Ruminococcus sp. | reverse complement strand
CGAACCCTTCACCAACTGGTAAAAAGTTCGGATTTGTACTGTTTGGTACGCCCTGGTTTGGTTGCAGCCAGCCGGGGCACCTTTATGCCAATTATAGCTCCCCCCCACACGGCACAAGCCGGGTGGGAGGATATATATTTAAGGATTTTCGTTTCGGCGGTCTTATGCCTGCCGACATGGTGGAGTGGATTTTAACCCTGCTTGTTCCAAAGCCCGGGGCCATGGGCCAAGAAAGGTCTTGATCCGCGCCCGGGTGGCGTCGTCAAAATCTGCCTTTTTCGGGGGATACCCCAATTCCTGCGCCCGCTTTTGCACGTCACACGCGCACAGGTGGAGGACTATGTGCGGCAGCAGGGGCTTTCGCATGTGGAGGACAGTACGAATGCGCAGGATGTCTACCGCCGCAATTTTCTGCGCTGTCACGTTGTTCCTGCACTGCGCCAGTGCAATCCATCCGTGGAGGATGCCTGCACGGCAATGACGGAGGATCTGCAGCTTGACGCGGATTTCCTCGCACAGCAGGCAGATACTGCCTATGTGCAGTGTTTGCAGGCGGATGGTTCGCTGCGGAGTCTGAATGCACTGCATCCGGCAATCCGGCGCAGATGCATTGCAAAACTCCTTGCCGCACACAGCCTTGCAAGCCGGCAGAATATTCTCATCGTCTGCCGTTTACTGGAAACCGGCGGCACGGCGGAGCTTGCCTATGGCGGCATCCGTGCCCATGTCAGCCGTGATACGCTCTGGCTGGAACAGCCTGTGCAGGAAGTGCGCAGAATCCCGTTGACGATTGGCAAAAACCGCCTGTTCGAGGGGATGTATGCCGAAGCAGAGGTCATTTGCAGGGACGATGCGGAAAAATTCGCAAGAATTCACACAATGTTTGCAAATTCCGTACTGGATTATGATATAATAAATGGGAATGCTGCATTGCACAGCCGGATTCCGGCGTTGTACCTGCGAAAAGCAGGACATGCGCACCGGATCTCCATCAAAAAATGGCTCAATGCCAATGTACCGCCGGCACAGCGCAGTACGGTGCATTATCTGTCCGATGAAAGCGGTCTGCTCTGGGTACAGGGGCTTGGCGCGGCAGAACATGCAGCAGTCACGGAACGGACGCAGCGGATGCTCTGGCTGCACATTATCACAGAATAAACACATATAGTTCACATCTATCACATGATAGTATGTTATAATTGGATTTTACAGCGATGATAAGACATTTCCGGCAGTACAATGCCGGAGCAGAAAAAGGATAAGGAGTGGATGGTTTGAAAAAGAGCAAGGGCATTTTCGCTTATTTACTGGTTGCGGCGGTTTTGATTTTCTTTGCCGCATACATGCTTCCGCGTATGAATAAATCCGATGAGGAATATAAATTCACGGAAATCATGCAGCATTTTGACGACCTGCAGGTCAGCTTCTACACCCTCGACCTCGGTACGGGTGAACTGGAGCTGGAGCTGAAGGACGGTACGGAGCTGGAATACCGCGTACCGCATGTGCAGCTGTTCCTGAATGAAACAGAAAACTATCGTCTGGAGTACAACGAAGCAAATCCTGACGCGCCGCTGGAGCAGGATTATTTCAGAATCAAGGACAACTCGTGGCTGGTGACCTACCTGCCCACATTCCTCATTCTGATTATGGGCATTGTCCTGTTCGTCTTTATGATGCGCCAGGCAGGCGGCAGCAAGTTCAACAACTTCGGTAAGGCAAATGTCAAGAACCAGAGCAATGCACAGAAGGTCATGTTCGCGGATGTGGCAGGTGCTGAGGAAGAAAAATTCGAGATGACAGAACTTGTGGACTTCCTCAAGAATCCGAAGAAATACACCGATATGGGTGCGAAAATTCCGAGA
>CALGTT010000249.1 GCA_937901485.1 uncultured Ruminococcus sp. | reverse complement strand
TCGCGGCGGACTTGGCGGGGATCACGCCGGCAAAGGCGGTCAGCACCATGCTGATGCCCACCAGAATCAGTGCAACCTCCCACGGCAGATAGGCCTCCAGGCCCGCAATGCCCGTCAGATGGAAGATGATCGCATTGATCGGGATGCACAGGAGGTATGTCACCACAACGCCCAGCAGACCGGAGGTGAAGCCGATGATCAGCGTTTCGGCATTGAACATACGGGATACATTCCGCTTCGATGCACCGATCGCACGGAGGATACCGATTTCCTTGGTTCTTTCCTGTACGGAGATCAGCGTGATAACACCGATCATGATGGAGGATACGATCAGGGAGATCGCTACGAACGAAATCAGTACATAGGTGATGGTGTTGATGATTGTGGTAATGGAGGACATCATCAGACCAACATAGTCCGTGTATTTGATCTGGGAGAGTTCCTCCACATCTTCGTTATAATCTGCAATGACTTCTTCGATCAGATCCTTGTTTTCAAAGGAGGACGCGAACAGATTGATTCTGGACGGTTCGTCCAGATCCAGATAGCCAAGCTTGATCAGATTGTCCTCATAGGTGGAATCGGAGAATACCATGATCTCATCATGATACATTGCCAGCTGTGCCGTGCCGCTTTTCTTCATCAGGGAATCAAGTCCTGCGACCTTCTGTTCTGCCGGAAGCTGTGCCATCTGTTCCATGACCTGTGCGGCATACTGTGCCTTGACCTGTTCCTCGACCATCATGGTGTAGGCTTCTTCCAGATCCGCATCGCTCATGTCTGCAATATAGCCCTTCAGATCTGCTTCAGACATGCCCATCTGCTGTGTCAGTGCCTGGATCATGGTCTGCTCCATCGTTTCACGCGTCTGTCCCTGCATTGCCTGCTCAACGGAGGTATTCAGCTGCTGTTCGGAGGGAATGCACATCATCTGGACATAAACCATTGCCTTCTGCTGATCGTCCATGTTGTCGATGTACTTCTCAAATTCTGCCTGCTTCTCCGCATCGGTCATATCGCCCTTTGTTTCCTGGAACGGCAGACCGGTGAAAATGTCGGTCATTTCATCATCAAGCTGTGCTTCGATTGCCTCGGAATCCTTTGCCTCGTTGATGACATATTCCGTCAGCTCATGTGTATAGGCGATCGCACCGGAGAGCATTGCTGTGGTGGCTTCCTCATTCGGACGGATGATACCGCTGACCTTGAGCGTTGTGCCGTTGTCATAGAGATACTTCAGACCGGATTCTGTTTCACGCAGATCGGTATAGGTATCCGTCAGCTCGTCATAGCTCCAGCATTCGGAATTGAGGATCACACGATATTCCATATCGCAGATTTCCTGATAGCTCCAGTTCTTTTCCTCCTTGGATTCAAGCTTTGTCTTGTTGATTGCCGCGTCCATGATGGCATCCATCGTTTCCTTGGAATTCAGACCGAGTGCATACAGCGTCACATCGTCCAGCTCGTTGTTTTCATCCAGAACCAGAACCACTTCATTATAGGCATCCGGCCATTCACCGTAGATCACATCATACTGCTTCAGCAGGAGATCATTGATCAGTGCGCCGTCATCACCGGCAAGCATTTCCTGCCAGAGTCCGCCAGCCATCATATCCATGGAGGAGGTGCCGCCCATCATGGCAGCATCCATCTCCATCATTGCACCCATATCCACGTCCATTGCTTCGCTCATCATATCTGTCAGAAGCTCTGCGGTGTCGGACTGGATGATATTGCCGTCCACATTCTTTGTGTAGACCAGCAGATCCAGATTGTAGGAATACTGTACACCGTTGAGTGCGGAGGACAGCTTGCTTTCCGGATCGTTGCGCTGCTCCTCAATATATGCCTTGAATGCACGGAGATCATTTTCCTGTGCTTCAAGATTGTTCATCGCTTCCACCATCTGGTAGATCGCAGCCTTTTCATAGACTGCATCATTCTCATGCGCTACGTCCTCGGATTCCACGCCCATGAACGTTTCCATCAGCGTTGTCATGTCAATGGTCGCCGATTCGATCGTCAGCGGATAGGAGGAGAGGGTTTCTTCCTGCACCAGATCAATATACGTCTGGAATCCCTGCGAAATGGACAGTACCAGCGCAATGCCGATGATACCGATCGAGCCTGCAAAGGAGGTAAGAGCCGTTCTGCCCTTTTTGGTGAACAGATTTTTCAGCGACAGTCCGAACGATGTTGCAAAGGACATGGAAGGCTTTTTCTTCTTTGCCTCCGCTTCCTGTGCCTTCTTGTCGTGCTGTTCCTCACGCTGGATGTCCTTCTCCGTCAGGGGCTTGGAATCGTCCTTGATCTCGCCGTCGAGCATCCGGATGATACGGGAGGAATACTGTTCTGCCAACTCCGGATTGTGTGTTACCATAATAATGAGACGATCCTTGGAAATGTTCTTCAGGATCTCCATGACCTGTACGCTCGTTTCCGTATCCAGCGCACCGGTCGGCTCATCCGCAAGGATGATGTCGGGATTGTTGACCAGCGCACGCGCGATGGCAACACGCTGCATCTGACCGCCGGACATTTCCGAAGGTTTCTTGTGGAGCTGATTGCCCAGTCCCACATCTTCAAGTGCCTTCTTTGCACGTTCACGGCGTTCGGATTTCTTCACGCCTGAAAGCGTCAGGGCGATCTCCACATTCTGGAGCACTGTCTGGTGGGGGATCAGGTTGTAGCTCTGGAACACAAAGCCGATGGAATGGTTGCGGTAGGTGTCCCAGTCCTTATCTTTGTAGCTCTTGGTGGATTTGCCGTTGATGATGAGGTCGCCGTCCGAGTACTGGTCAAGACCGCCGATGATGTTGAGCATGGTCGTCTTGCCGCATCCGGATGGGCCGAGAATGGAGACAAACTCACTGGAGCGGAACTGCAGGTCAATGCCTTTGAGGGCATGGACGGTGTTTTCTCCTGCGAGATAGTCTTTTTTGATGCCTTTGAGTTCGAGCATTTGCATATACCTCCTGTTAATGCTGATTTCCCATGGGATGAAAAATCCCGAATATAGCTGAAAAGCTACATTCGGGCGAAATACAGATATTACGACTCCATGCATAGCTTTTCAGATACACATGAGTCTCGCATATTAAAGCAAGCCAGATTCCGCAGGGAACCAGGATGTTGACTTGCTGCGCAGGGTGTTTTCTGTTTCCTGTGCTTGCTACTCCCTCATTTGGGTATGCTTTATTATAGCAGATTGCCGAAAATTTGTCAAGGTTTTCCTACAGCTTCCACATGGAATTTGTAGAATGGCACAAAAAGTGCAGGATTCGTCAGTTGAACTTATTCAATTTGTTAGGGGACTTACAGAATATTCTGCAAAGAAAATGCCGCCCGTTCGGGCGGCAGCATAGAGCAAAAAAAGTCCCGAAATCCCTGTATATGCAGAAATTTCGGGATCATATGCAAAATATCCGGCAGCGGAGTTGCACCGCTGTCTATCTCCACAAGCAGGGAGAGTGTTCTCATGTTGAACTATCCGGATCACCGGGCAGCAGGCTGCTTCTTCTTCAATGGGAAGCTATTTTATATAAACTACCGGCAATATAATTGTATCACAGGGAAATTGATTTGTCAAGAGAAAATCAGCGAATACCATACTTTTCGATGATATAATCCATATCCTTGTCGCCTCTGCCGGACAGACAGATCAGGATCGAGCCGCGCTCCATCTGCTTAGCGAGGCGCATACCGAATGCAACGGCATGGGAGCTTTCGATAGCAGGGATGATGCCCTCCATGCGGGAGAGCTTGTAGAATGCGTCGATCGTCTCCTCGTCATCGACCACATCATACTTGACTCTGCCGATGTCGCGCAGGTAAGCGTGCTCAGGGCCGGAGGACGGATAGTCCAGACCGCTTGCCACGGAATATACCGGCGCAGGTTCGCCGTTTTCATCCTTGAGCATGATGCTGTTGAAGCCGTGCATGATGCCTTCGGAGCCGTATTTCAGGCTTGCAGCATGATCGCCGAGCTTTGCGCCTCTGCCCAGAGGCTCTACGCCGTAGATGTCCACCGGATCGTTGAGAAAGCCGGAGAACATGCCCATTGCATTCGAGCCGCCGCCCACGCAGGCAACCACGGCATCCGGCAGCTCACCGGTCATTTCGAGGAACTGCTCTCTTGCTTCAATGCCGACCACGCTCTGGAAGTCGCGCACCATCATCGGGAACGGATGCGGGCCGAGCACCGAACCGATGCAGTAAATGGCATCCTTGTATTCCTTGCAGTAGGCATCAAATGCCGCGTCCACAGCCTCCTTGAGTGTCTGAAGACCATGTGTGACCTCTACGACATTCGCGCCGAGGATCTTCATTCTTGCCACGTTCGGAGCCTGCTTCTTGATGTCCACGCTGCCCATGTAAATGTCGCATTCCAGACCGAAATATGCCGCTGCCGTTGCCAGAGCCACGCCATGCTGCCCGGCACCTGTCTCAGCAATGACCTTTTTCTTGCCCATGTACTTGGCAAGGAGTGCTTCACCCATGCAGTGGTTGAGCTTGTGTGCGCCGGTGTGGTTGAGGTCTTCACGCTTGACATAGAGCTGCACATTGCCCAGAGAACCGGACAGACGTTCCAGATGGGAAACCGGTGTCGGTCTGCCCTGGAATTCCTTGCGGATGCGGCGCAGATCGCCGATGAACTTGCTGGATTTTGCGATCGTGAAATATGCTTCTGTGATCTCAGCCATTGCACGCTTCAGCTCATCGGATACATATGCACCGCCGTAGTTGCCGAAAAAGCCGTTCATATCCGGATGGCTCTTGAAATAATTGTCGAACTCGTAACCATTGTGTTTCATAAAAATACCTCCATAAAAAACTTTCGATCCTTGGGTTTCATTCATACAGCGTGACGGCATCGCCATCGTTTTGTCAACAGTACCATTGCTCTGCCCTCCATCGTGCTTCTGTCGGGCAAACAAAAAACGCCCATGACAGAAAAAGACGCATCTGTCAAGGACGAATAAAAACTATCCGTGGTGCCACCTTGATTCACAGCGAACGCTGTGCACTTTGCAGGATACCAACATATCCCCGACAACTAACGTATGCCAGCACGTCGCAGAATACTCAGCAGAACTGCCTTTGACTGCGCCCTCGGCGGTCCATTTGATCATCTGGGGTTCATCCGGCTCTCAGCTGCCCGGACTCTCTGTGGAATCATAATGACCTTTATCTCCGCTTCAACGGTTTGTGTATTGCTATTATCAGTATAGCACCAAACATGGATTTTGTCAATAGTTTTTTCAAAAAAAAAATCCGCCCCGTAATCGGGGCGGAAGAAAAGACATCATCAGATCTTCAGGGAAATTCCGTTTTCAGCTGCCTTTGCAATGATCGCATCCACAACTGCGGTGACTTCCTCACGCGTCAGCGTCTTGGTTCTGTCCGCAAATACCATGCGGATGGAAACGGTCTTGCCGGCTTCGTCCTCATATCTGCCCACAACGCTCACCTTTTTGATGAGTGCGCTGTTCACAGCTTCGATTGCCGCACCGATGGGGGCATAGACATCCGTCAGGAATGTCAGGTCAACCTCCATCTCCGGATACTTGGACGGTTCTTCATAGGCAATGGCTCTGCCCTCGATCGCGGAGAGCTTTTCTACGTCGATCTCTGCGTAAACGATGGCTGCCTTCTTGTCGATCTTCTTGCTGATGGTCGGATATACCACGCCAAGCTCACCGATCTCCTCGCCGGCGCAGAGCACAGCATTGAGGTTTCTCGGATGCTGGTAGGAATGGGTTGCCTCCATCTTCCGGAAGGTCACTGCTTCGTGCTTGATGTCGTCTGCAAGCACTGCGAGCATATCGCGCAGCTCCAGATAGAGCTGTTCGGTGGACTTGGTCTTGCTGAACAGGGTGATGCAGAGCTTCTTCTGCTCATTAACCAGACCTGTTTCCGCATTCACGCCGTCCACAACTCTGCCAATCTCAAACACGCCGAAATCAGCCGCATACGCGGTGTTGTACTTCACCTGACACAGCTGTGTCGGCACGATGGAACGGCGGATGGTTTCAATGTTCGGGTTGGTCGCTGCGATAAGCTTTACATTGTCCTCTACTTCAATACCCAGTGCCTTGTATTCGTCATTGTATGCCCATACATAGGAATGCAGCTCATGCAGGGAGAAACGCTTCACCAGCAGATCCTTGATCTGGTTCTCCACATTCTTTTCCTGCGCCATGCGGACAGGATAGAGGGGAGCGTTTGCGGTGTGCACATCAAAATTGTCATAGCCGTAGATTCTTGTGATCTCCTCGATGATATCCGCCTTGATGGTCACGTCCTTGGTCGCTCTCCAGCTCGGAACGGTCACGGAGAATTCCTCGCCGTTCAGCTCTGCGCCGAAGCCCAGTGCACGCAGGGTGCTCAGGATGGTCTCATTGGAGATCTCAATGCCCGCATAGCGGTCAACATATGCCTTTGTGAAGCTCAGCTGAATCTCCGGATACTTGTATGCATACTCGTCCGTCAGTGCGGAAACGACCTTTGCCTCCGGATCTGCATCGAGCATGAGCTTGACGAAGCGTGCGATAGCAGTCACGGTCATTTCGGGGTCAAGGCACTTTTCATAACGCTGGGAAGCGTCGGTTCTGTGTGCCAGACGAACGGTGGATTTGCGGATGGAAACCGCGTCAAAAGTCGCGGATTCGAGCGTCAGGGTAGTGGTATCCTCCACGATCTCGGAATCCAGACCGCCCATGATACCAGCGATGGCAACGGGTGTATCATCGTTGCAGATTATCAGCATTTCCTCGTCAATGTTTCTCTCCACGCCGTCGAGTGTCTGGAATGTGAACGGCTTGTCAAAACGCTTGATACGGAGCTTATCCACCTTGCGGGAGTCAAATGCGTGCATGGGCTGTCCCATTTCGAGCATCATGTAGTTGGTCAGGTCTGCAAGGAAATTGATGGCTCTCATGCCGCAGTAATACAGACGGATACGCATATCCACGGGGCTGACATTTCTCTGGATGTTCTCCACCTGCAAGCAGGAATAACGCTGACAGAGGGGATCTTCGATCTTCATGTCGATCTTGGGAAGATTCTGATACTGTGTCAGATCCACGCCGCCGATGGGTTTCAGCTCTCTGCCGGTCAGGGCTGCAAATTCTCTTGCAATGCCGTAGTGTCCCCAGAGGTCGGGGCGGTTTGTCAGAGACTTGTTGTCCACCTCGAAAATGATATCCTCGATGGCATAGACTGTTTTCAGATCCGTGCCGTTTGCGATATCATCTGTGATCTCCATGATACCGTCGTTGTTTTCGCTGATGCCGATCTCCTTTTCGGAGCAGCACATGCCGTGGGAGGGGTAGCCTGCAAGCTTTCGCGGTGCGATGGTGATGTCACCGATCGTTGCGCCGAGCTTTGCAAATGCAGTCTTCATGCCCACACGCACGTTCGGTGCGCCGCAGACAACATCCACAAGATCAGCCTCGCCGATGTCCACTTTCAGCAGGTGGAGCTTCTTGGATTCCGGATGCTCCTCGACGGACTTGATCTCCGCGCAGACAATGCCGCTGAGATCGCTGCCCTTCATGAAAATATCGTTCTCCACTTCGGCAGTGGACAGGGAAAACTGATGGATCAGCTTCATTTTATCAAGACCGCTGAGATCTACGAAATCAGAGATCCAGTTCATTGAAAGATACATATCGCTTACCTCCTTCTCTTACTTGTCCTCGGTGAACTGGGACATGCACTTCAGGCTGCCGCTGTTCAGATCACGGATATCCTTGATGCCATACTTCATCATGGCAAGTCTGGTCAGACCAAGACCGAATGCAAAGCCGGTGTATTCCTCCGGATCAATGCCGCCAGCCTTGAGCACCTCCGGATGGATCATGCCGCACGGACACAGCTCCAGCCAGCCGCTGTTCTTGCAGGACGGGCAGCCGTCGCCGCCGCAGATCGCACAGCTGATGTCCAGCTCAAAGCCCGGTTCTACGAACGGGAAGAAGCCGGGGCGCAGACGCACCTTGACATCACGCTTGAATACCTCGGAGAGCATGTTCTTCATGAAGAAGATGAGGTTGGAAATGGAAATGTTCTTATCCACCATCACGCCTTCCATCTGGAAGAAGGTGTTTTCGTGGCAGGCATCGGTTGCCTCGTTGCGGAAGCATCTGCCGGGGAAGATCGCCTTGATCGGCTTGCCTTCCTCAAAGAGTGCCTTGCTGTACTTCTTGTAGATGGCGTTCTGTGCTGCGGAGGTATGGGATTTGAGCAGCTGACCATTGGTCAGGTAGTAGGTATCCTGCATATCTCTTGCGGGATGGTGCTTGGGGATATTCAGAGCCTCAAAGCACTCATAGTCCGTTACGATCTCGCTGTAGTCCTCCACAGCGAAGCCCATGGACTTGAAGACCTCCTCACACTCGCGCTGTACGAGGGTGATCGGGTGGAACGAGCCTCTGTCGAGCACGGGCGGTGCGGAAACGTCAAATTCGGGCATTGCCTGAATCTCGCGTTCCAGCTCCTCCTGCTTGAGGGCTTCGGTTTTCTTTGTGATGGCTTCGGTCACTTCGTTCTTGAGGACGTTGACCTCCTGACCGAATGTTTTCTTCTCCTCACCGGAGAGATCCTTCATGGACTTGAGCAGTGCAGTAACGCTGCCCTTCTTGCCCAGATATTCAACGCGGATCTCCTCCAGCTCTGCGATGCTCTGCACGGCATCGAGCCTTGCGGCGAATTCCTGCCGCAGTGTCGTGATCTGTTCTGACATAGCTTTCCTTTCTCCTTTTCGTGATATATGAAAAAACGCCCCAAAAGCCTGCGCTTCTGGGACGAGATCTACCCGCGGTACCACCCAAATTCAGAATGCATCCTGCATCCTGCACTTGTCTGCATTTTTGGCGTGAATGCGTACACTCCGCTTATATCCTCCGGACTTTCACGGACTACTCCCATGCTGAAATTTCATTGCCAGCTGCATCATCCGTACTTCCAGCCAATGATACGGACTCTCTGCCATGCACATTCTGCCAACTACTGCCACATGTTCATCGTATGCATTAATATTATAGCATTTCCGTCTGAAAATGTCAAGGGGGGCAACGAAAAAAAGAACCGCCGCAGCCGCGGCGGTTCTTCAGGCAATACCGCTGACGTACTGAGCCGTCAGGCAGTCTTTGTGCGGTGTTGCCTTTATGCAATCCGATACACGCACCCCAACAAAGCAAAATCCCCTTTGCCGTGCAACGCTCCGTGTACCGGATTACACATCTATTCAGTGAAATCCGCTGAAAACTTCAAAGCTGCATTTGCCAATTTCACTTGAACACCGATCATTCAGAATAGGGAGAAACCTCATATTTCAGGACATATCGGAAGAACTGTACCATGGATCTGTGCATACTGCGTTCCTGCATGATCAGACAGGAAGCCGAGCCGTTATTGTAGCTGATCAGGATCCTGCCGCTGTCCGCGCAGAACAATGCAAGCTGTGCGGGTACTTTGACAAAAGTATCATTCAGCTCCACGGCGGTATGTACCGGATTGCAGCTCATGCTCGCAAGGATCGACCTGCGCTCTTCTTCGTCGAGCGGGCGGAAAATATGCGGGTCCATGTCCGATGTCATGCCCGTCCGGAGAAATTCCTCCTTACCCTCTCTGGTGTACAGGTGAATGCTGTGGGCACCCGGTTTGCTGTTCCAGCGTCTGCGGAACATTGCCATCATCTGTTCCTTTTCCGGATATGCCTCATGCATACAGCGGCGTGTCAGTTCTTCGTTGCAATTGAACGCCAGACAGGGATGGTATTGGAGGATGAACTGCTCCTGATGCACCTCTGCCTCCATTTCCATGCACATGCGCATATACTCCACATCATTTGAAACCACCCCAAACAGTGATTCCGCCTGATCGTACATACGTTTGAACTCCGTACCGAGCCGATGCACCAGCACGGATCTTTGCACCAGATAGCCGGACTTGCAGTCCCAGTTGATCAGGAGTGCGCGGTTTCCTGCCAGTATGAAGAACGGAAACAGGTTGAAACTGTTCGCTCTGGAATAGACCATATCGTAAAAATAGCGGATTTTGTGCTGCATATTGCGGATCACGAGCTTGTCGAGCACCTTCAGGCATTGGATATTGTACACGTTGCTGTCCCGCTTATAGTCATTGTTCAGACAGACCAGATGCTCCACATCCGCCTGCCCCGACCTGCTCAGGAACATCATCATGTCGATCAGCGGTTTGAAATCCGGCTGACAGCAGATGCGGATCGTATCCTTGCCCCAGACCTCCGAAAGCAGGCGGAAGAGGACCGCGGTCAGCGTTTTTTCATCGTGGATGTCAATGATCGCATCCAACGCCGCACCGAAATCGCTGAAATACACCGTGGTGTCATCCGCAAACTGCGCGATATAATCGCGGATGCGTTCGACCTCCGCGTATTCCTTTTCACCGAACCGCCGGATCGTATACAGACGGCGGAGCTTTTTCTCCTCCGCAGCCGTCGGTCGGATGGTGTGCACCATCAGCTCAAATTCACGCTCCGGTATCTGCCGTTCGCCGCTGAGCTTGTGCGAAAGATTGCTTTTGGAGATCTTCAGCCCCTGCAGCTGCATTTCTTCCAGAATTTCAGCGTTCGGAATATCATATTTCAATTGCAGCTCTGCAAGATATTCAATGAAATTCATCCTGTACCCTGCCTCCCGAAAATCGATACTTCCTTATTTAATTACTATACCAAATTTTGCAAAAAAAGTCAAGATTGGAAACTGCGTTTTTTATCGGCAACTTTGACGGCAACTCCTGCTTTGCCCCGCCGCACGGGGGCACGTCATGCCATCCTCCCGAATGCTTTTTTATAGAACCGGATGGTGCTGCAAATACCGTCTGCAAAGCATGTTTCTGGCTGCCAATGCAGCTCACGTTCCAGCTTTCCGGCATCTATCGCATAGCGAAGGTCATGCCCCTTGCGGTCGGCAACATGTGTGATAAGGGATTCGGGCTTTCCCAGCTCCCGACAGATCAGCCGCACGATGTCGATATTGCGAAGCTCACAGTTTCCGCCGACATTGTAAATTTCTCCCGCTCTGCCATCCTCCAAGATCCTGTCAATGGCACGGCAGTGATCCTCGACATACAGCCAGTCACGCACATTCAGCCCCTCTCCGTAGACCGGCAGGGGCTTGTCCAGCAGGGCATTGCGGATCATCAGGGGAATCAGCTTTTCCGGAAACTGGTACGCACCGTAGTTGTTTGAACAGCGTGAGATCGTCACATTCATCCCGTAGGTGCGCGCGTAGGCAAGCGCCAGCAGATCTGCGCTCGCCTTGGAAGCCGAATAGGGGCTGCTTGGACGCAGGGGGGAGTCTTCCATGAAACGAAGCTCCGGTCTGTCCAGCGGCAGATCGCCGTAGACTTCATCCGTGGACACCTGATGAAAGCGGGAAATGCCGTAATCACGGCAGGCATCGAGCAGCACACCCGTACCGAGCAGATTGGTCTGCAAAAAGAGATCCGGTGCTTCGATGGATCTGTCCACATGGGACTCCGCTGCAAAATTCACCAGCACATCTGGATGCTCCTCTGAAAAGAGCTGGTACACTGCTTTGCGGTCACAGATATCCGCATGAACAAAGCGGAACAGGGGATCGTCCAGAAAGGGCGTGAGCGCGTCATAATTCGCGGCATAGGTGAGCTTGTCCAGACAGATGATGCGCCAATCCGGATGTACCTTCCGCAGATAAAAAAGGAAGTTCAAGCCGATAAAGCCTGCACCGCCTGTAATAAGAATGGTCATGTATCTATTCCTTTCCTACGACAAAGCATCCCGACCTGAAAGTAGATCGGGATGTTTGGGTATTGATTTTGAAAGCTTATGAAGTTTCCGTACCCGCCTGTGCGGCTTCCATTGCCCGCTCAGCGGCAGCAATTTCTGCGGTGTAGTAGGGGAGCGGTTCATCCAGAATCACTGCCCAGTCCGCATCCTTGCCCGAACCATAAACGGCTGCATAGATCAGGATCTTTGCGGAATCCTTTGCATTCAGATCGGAGATCTCATTGCCCAGCGAATCGGTCAGACCGTGATCCTCGGATTCACCGGTGACATCGCCAAGGAAGTATGCGAACATTTCCATCATCGTGTCAGTTTCGGAGTAGATATAAGCCTCCAGACCTGCACCGATCTTTGCGGAATATGTCAGGATTCTTGCAGCATCCTTTGCATCCGCCTCACCCGTCAGGGTTACGTCACCCTTGACTGCAATGTATGCAGTGCCGACGCCTTCAAACTCATGGACAACGCCGAAGTCATCCGTTACCGTTGCCGGGATCGAGCCAACATAGTATGCACCGTCCGTGTCGATAAATACGGATTCAGGAGTCAGACCGTTGAAATCAACGATGCTGAAGTCCGTCAGAGGCTCAGGATCGCCCTTTGTACCGTCGGAGTAGAGTGCATAGCGTGTGATCGAGGATACCAGATCCTCTGCCTTGAACTCTCTCGGATCGTGCGAGAAGTAGAACTGGTAGTTGCCTTCAAGCTCGAAGTCATAGCCTACGAGCGTCACTTCTTCTGTCACAACGCGGATCCAGCCGTTCTGCTCCGTAACATCCAGCGGAATGCCGAGCATGTCGTATGCAGTGACCTCACCGTTGAACGACAGATCATAAACCGTGCCGTTTTCTGCATCCTCAGGGATGTAGTAGCGGAAGTAGAGCACCACGGAGCCGTCCTCTGCAAACGCATTTTCAAGGTCTGCATTCTGTCCTCGGATCGTATAGGTACCCGTTTCATCATCAACGGAATAACCCACATTGAAGCGCGGATATGCATCGCCGACAGTGAACTGCGTCCACTTTGCGTCGCCGATCAGACCGATCAGCTCATAGATGTGTGTACCCGTATCGCCCGTAATGGTGATCGGAACATCCACCCAGCTGCCCGGTTTTGCTTCCACCATGCCAATTGACCATGTTGCCTTACCGCGCGGCGGCTGCGGTGTGGTTTCGGTGGTGGTTGTGGTTTCCGTTGTGCTGGTCTCTGTGGTCATTGTTGTCTGTGTGGTTGTGGTCTGCTTTCCGGAAGTCGTTGTCTGTGTGGTTGTTGTCTGCTTTGTGGAAGTCGTTGTCTGTGCAGTCGAGGTCTGTGATGTAGTGGTGGATTGTTTTTCGGTAGTTGTTGTCTGCGGTGTAGTGGTAGTCACCGCGGTGCTTGTTGTGGTTTCCGTTGTGGTGGTTTCCGGCGCAAAGACATTGGTGAAGCTCAGCTCCATGGAGTACGCGCCGTTTTCATCGGCGGTGAGGGGCTGATCGTCCAGGCAGATATCTGCGATCTCCAGCGCACCGTCCATATCGTCATCGGAAACGGTGACATCGAAGCTGTACTCGGTATCATCATAGATCATGTCGGGCAGATTTCCGGCAATTTCGCAGACGCGGTAGGAATACGTTCCGATGGTGGTATAGGATTGTTCCCCGATGAACTCTGAGAAATCGAAGCGGCTGAATTCTTCCGCATCCTCTGCAAACGCGGTATCCCGCGTGCCGAGGGTTTCCCATTTGCCGGAGTCCGCATTCATCCGGTCAAGGGTGAACGAGAAAACATCGCCGCTTTGCCAGTCTCTGCCGGAGAGCTGTTTCTCGCCGGTAATGCTGAGCTTGGGGCTGACGGGGGCAGGGGAGTAGACGTTGACGAATTCAAGCGTCACGAAATCCTTGGGAGAAATGACGGCGTTCTGGGAGATTTCGCCGCCGGGGGAGAAGCCAGCACCGGCAGAAAGCTCGGTGACGGTGACCTGCATATCCTCGTCGATGCCCTCGATGCCAAAGAGGACATCGGGCTTGACGGAAACGCGGAGACTGCCGTTTTCATCGGCAGTGACATCACCGGCGGAGGTTTTGACGGTGTAGCCGGCGTAATAATCGCCGAGCTGTACCTCGAAATCGAACGCGATATGGTCGGGGATGGCATATGTCGGACCATAGGGGTGATCAATGGTTTTATGAATGATCAGACCGCCTTCAATGCTGTCAAATGGCTTGAAGGTATTGATTGCCGGTTCTGACTGCGTGACAATATACGCAAGCGTGGACTGTACAGTCACCGGCAATGCGATCAGCATAGAAAGCGGCAAAGCAAGCCATTTTTTTGATTTTGGTATTTTCAAGTTGCTTCGTCCTTTCCTGATATTTTGCTTTCGGCAATCCAAAGGCGCAGGGGAGCTGTGCCCTTGGATCGCCGCCCCGACGGGGTGTCGGGGGGACGAAAGGGTTATTGCTTTGCGTGCACAGGTTCAACTTCAGTATTGAATACAACTGTATTATGGTCAACCTTACCACATTCACAGTAGTACATTGTACTTCCATCACCATCATCAGCTACGATCTTGTTGCCTGAACCATTAATAATCAAGTTCGAGCAGCCATATGTCTCGCCTTCCAGCTGTACGCCATAAACAAAAGGCTTGCCATGGTCACCATCAATAATTGTGTTGTTATTGAAATTCACAACAGCATTTTCAAGTTCAGTAGCAGTAGAATCCTTTGCTGTCATCTGAACAGCATAACGATAAGGATCATTAAATGTACAGTTTTCAACAGTTACATTTGCAGTAGAACGAATCGGACGCTGACCATTGCAATTAAATGTGCAGTTTCTAACTTCAATTGTTGTACCCACACCTGTATTCCACCAAGAAGTAATTGCAGTAGAATCAGCCAAAGACATATTGAATGTTACATTTTCGCAAACTACATTCTGATTGCCCCAAATCGCAATTGCAGACTTTCCGGTTTGAGAAATACCTGTAGAATCTTTGATTGTATCGTCAACATCAACAGTAACACCATTCAGATACAGAGTTCCAGCAGTACTGGAAGTAGATGCGATTTGACCTTTAAGTACTACATCCTTTGAACCGGAAATAGTAACATCTTTGCCACCAGGAATTGAGAGGTTTGTTGTATATTCTCCATCTTTCAGTACAATATCAATTGTATTTTCTTCAGCTTCAAGTGCTTGCTCAAATTCTTCTTCTGACTCAACAACTACTGCATCCGTCCACGGATGTACATAAGGTGTAATTTCGCCAAAAGCTCTGTTCAGCATTTCTTTTGCACCGAGTTTAACAGCCTGTTCCTCGGTTGATGCCGTGGCTACACCATCTTCAAATCCGGAAGTCTGAACAGCCTGAGAAATCACCTTAATATCATACTCTTCGCCCAAAGCTTTGACTACATCATTATCAGCGTTATGTGTCATGACAACCTGAAGAAGTGACGGTCTGGAAGTTTCCTTAGGAGTCAGCTCTTCATTATAGGTTGCAGTCCAGAGACTATATCTTGCACCATCAATGTTTGTATAACCAATGTGTTCCCAAGTAAAGCGATAATTACCATTAGTGTTGATCATGAAATCTGCGCCCTTAGTTGGTTCGCCAATAAATGAACCATCAGGACATTCAAACGCAAATACAGTACGATAGTAACAATTGTAATCGCCAGTATTTTTAACAAATACAAACTTATCCATTACGTTGGACAGCTTATTATCATTCCAGAGACCGTTTCCTCCAGGGCTGTAAACGCCCCAGTTGAACAGGTCTGTTCCCTCTGCTGTATAGTCTGTGGGCAGATCATTCAGCGGTACAGCAGGCATAATCATCTTTTTCTGCACAAAAGGTACAAGTTCGCCATCTTTTGCACCTGTATTAATATGAGAAACTCCATCTGCACGCTGATATTCAAGCTGTTCGATCTCAATATCACCTGCTACAAAGGTATTAACAGCAGACGGCGTTTGATATTTTTCGTATGCCAGCGTTCCGCCAATACCCAGAGCCACCGCACCAACCAGCGCATAACTTGCAATCCCTGCAAGTGTCTTTTTCATGCTCATAATTATATTCCCTCACATTTAAGTTTCCTCACCCGCCCGTGGGGGCGGGGAGGATAGTTATTTTACTTTACTGTTACAGCAGCAGTACCGCCAACCTGTTTAGCATCTGTGATTGCTTCATCGCCGATTGTGCAGTTTACAAATGTAACTGTATCGTCTGCGCCAAGCATATCCCAAGCAAATTCATAGTCCGCTGCAAAATTACAATTTGTAAATACTGTTGTATCATACGGACGGATAGTCTTGCAAATCTGGGCATTGGTATTTTTATCAAATGTGCACTTTGTGAATTCTGCGGAAGCGAAACCAGTATAGCTTACCCAGCCCTTGAGTTCTGTATCAGTAACAACAAGTTCTGCACCCAAACCATCAACTGCATAAAGGTTCATTGCATATGTACCATCCAGATGAGAATTCATGATAACAATGTCCTCTGTTGTGTAATCATCTTTGCTTTCACCGTTGTACAGTGCACGGAGATTTGTTTTTTCATCGGAATTATCCGTAATAATAAGGTGGTCAATTACTTCGCCTTCAGTTGAAACCTTATGACCAGCAGGACGAACAGCACCGGATGCAGGGGAAGCTGTTACAGTCTCATCAGCTTCGAACCAAACCTTTGCATTTGCAGCGGTTACTTCGCCAAAACCAGCGTCCAAAGCCACCTGTGCAGCAGACTTTGTAATTTTGCCGTCTGCGTCTTTTACTGCTTCAAAGCCGTCAGCCTGAACTGCCTGAGAAAGCACGCGAATATCGAGTCTGCCATTGGCATTAGCATCAATTGCTTCAATATCATCACCCGTTGTGTTGTGCTTCAGGTATACCTGACAGAGGCTGGGGTAAGTTGTGTCACCAGCGGGAAGAATGCCATTTACATGACGCTCTACATCCGCTGCGCCGCGATATACATATTCGTAAAGCTTGTAATTATAGCCATCAATAGCAACAACGCCAACATTATTCACTGTCCACGGTGCTGTTTTTGTGTCTTTTTCACCCGGTTCTTCAGCACGAGAAGAAGTTCTAATCTTAGAACCGTCTGTAGAACCGATCTCAATGGCAACAAGTGTACGAACATATGCGTCTGTTTTACCGGTATTCGTAACAGTAACAAACTTATCCTGTGCGTTCTTACCTGCAAATACCTGCATTTCACCATAGGAACCTACCTGAGTCATACGAACGATAGTCTCATCCCAGCCGGCATAAGCAGGGCTGTCACCAGGCTCATTCGGGTCGCCAACGATAGGAAGCAGGGGCTTAAACTGGTCAAATTCTTCAAGCTGGTAACTGGTCTTACCATCAATTGTTTTTGTCGGATATGTTCCATCTTCATTTACAACTCTCTGGTGCTCATTCTGCTCAATCTGCACATTACCCAGAGTCATAACGTTTACATCACTGTCCGTATCCGTCAGATAAGCCACAGTACCACCGATTGCCATAGCTGCTACCATAACATAACTTGCTGCCATCAGAGCCTTTTTCTTCATACTCATAATAATTTCTCTCCTTTAAAATAAAATGTGTTTACTTTTTTACGGGATACCCCGTTCGTGATTGATTAATACTGTGCCTCGTCCTGCGCCAGCTCCCATGCCTCAGCAGGGGTATCGATCGATGCACGCTGTACTGCGTATGCAGTAACTGTCAGTGTCGGGTAGGTGTCTGCGGTCAGCTTGTTCA
This sequence comes from uncultured Ruminococcus sp., assembly GCA_937901485.1. Classification (GTDB taxonomy): domain Bacteria; phylum Bacillota; class Clostridia; order Oscillospirales; family Ruminococcaceae; genus UBA3855. Next base: position 252 of record CALGTT010000249.1, on the reverse strand, counting down.
GATCGGACTTCTTGATATCGTTCTTGACTGTTACCTTGTTGTCCTTGATCACGCCAAAACGCTGATCCTTGTCGGAATATGCTGCCTCACGATAGTATACGCCTTCAACATTATCCAGAGCTGTCCATTTTCCGACCATTTCATAGGTCATGAAATCATCGAACGCGTTCTCCTTTTCCAGCTTTACAAACAGCCAGCAAGCCTCGCTGTCAGCCGCAATTGTGATCGTCGGGTCCTTCTTGATGTCCGTAC
>CALGTT010000248.1 GCA_937901485.1 uncultured Ruminococcus sp. | reverse complement strand
TATGACGGCGGCTACCGCGGTGAGGAGCGCATCATCTACGGCGAGGACGGCAGTGTGTGGTACACCGATGACCACTATGAGTCTTTCACACAGCTCTATTGATGAGGTGACAGCATGAAAAAACGCCTGACAGCGGCATTTCTTGCCGCCTGCACTGCCATGCAGCTCTGCACACTCCTGCCGGTATCGGCGGCGGAGCTGAAGGATGCCGGACTCAATTACAAGGAATGCACCGCCTACGACCTCGAATATCCCGACTGCGGCTTCACCTCCACGCCGTGGATCAACGCCGCGCCGGGCAAGATCTGGACGAACTCCCCGACACGCTACACCCTCCTGCTGATCGGCATTGCAGGCTACTCCTCCGCAATGAATGGCGACGGCACGGACTATGATTTTGACGAGGCGTTTTTCACAAGCCTTGAAGAAACGCTGAAGAATGCCAGAAGGAACGGCGCGATGCTCGGCATCCGCTTTCGCTATGACGCGGAGGGTAAGGAAAAGCCCGAACCTGCGACATTTGAACAGGTGCTCCGGCATATTGAACAGATCGGGGAAAGCGGACTGCTGACCGAGTACGCCGATGTCATTTCCTTTGTGGAAACGGGCATGGTCGGCTGCTGGGGCGAGCAGTGGGGCGGCAAGTATACCTCCCTTGAACACAAGGCGCAGGTGCTTGACGCGTTTCTGAACATCACCCCCGACAATGTTGCCGTGACCGTGCGCACCCCGAACACCATGCGGCAGTGGCTCAAGGATTACTGCGGTATCGAAACGACTGCCGCGGACATGTCCTATGCCATCACCGATCCCGTGCTTGCGGCAAAGGCGGCGCGTATCGGCATGTACAATGACGGCTACATGGGTTCGGACAGCGACCTCGGCACATATTCCAACCGCGCAGGCGAAACGGCATGGCTGCATACTGCACCTGCCTATGGCGGCGAATTTTCCGGCAATGACGAATGGCGGCTGAAGTACACCACATGGCAGCCGGAAAATGCACTGCCGGAGATGTACTACACGAACCTGACGCGCATCAACAGCAATCTCTACAGAACACGAACCGTCACCCAGAACTTTGCCACCAAGGAGGAAGCACAGGAACGGCTTGCTGCTGTGCGGACACTCTATGAAAACTGTGGTCTTGGGGCATTTGACGAAGCACCGGCGATCACAGAGAATGAGGACAGTACTTCCGGTTATACGGCAAGCTGGAAGTGGATGGGTTATGACGATTTCACCTTTGACGAAAGCCTTGACGCACTTCTGGACACGGACTGCGACAATTCCGCATTCTACGGCACATCGGTCTACCAGTATATGCGTGCACATCTGGGCTACCGCTTTGTACTGCGTGAAAGCAAACTGCCGGCAACGG